>CAYYNL010000211.1:0-7251 GCA_964472925.1 uncultured Fibrobacter sp.
GGTATTTTCAGGTGTTAGATAGTGACAAGGTAAGTTTTGTAAATTAATCGCATCAATCAAATATATACCTCTACTTATATTGATAACAATAAGGTTCGAAAGGTTTTATGCCAAGAAGAAATGACATACATAGCATTCTGATTATTGGAAGCGGTCCCATCGTTATCGGGCAGGCATGTGAATTTGATTATTCTGGAACTCAGGCATGTAAGGCACTCAAAGAAGAGGGTTACCGTGTAATACTGGTAAATTCCAACCCCGCAACTATCATGACCGATCCTGAACTTGCCGACAGAACCTATATCGAACCAATTACTCCAGAGATAATCGAGAAGATTATTGCACAAGAGCGGCCTGATGCAGTTCTTCCTACCATGGGAGGGCAGACAGGCCTCAATGTGGCTATGGAATTGGCTGAGAGTGGTGTTCTACAGCGTTATAATGTAAAACTGATCGGTGCAGATGAAAAGGCCATCAAAAAAGCAGAAGATCGCAGTGATTTCAAAGAAGCGATCAAGAAAATCGGTCTTGATCTTCCAGAAAGTGCCTTTGCATATAATCTTGATGAAGCATGGCAGATCGCCAGAAATATCGGTTTTCCACTTATTATCCGGCCCAGTTTCACTCTAGGCGGTACCGGAGGAAGTATCGTTTACTCAGAATCCGATTTTGAACGGGCTGCCCAGTATGGGCTTAACTGCAGCAGAATAAATGAGATTCTTATCGAAGAATCAGTAATCGGCTGGAAAGAATATGAACTGGAAATCATGCGTGACAAAGCAGATAATGTTGTAATTATCTGTTCTATTGAAAACATTGATCCTATGGGAATTCATACCGGAGACAGTATCACTTGTGCGCCTGCCATAACCCTTACTGATCGTCAGTATCAGAAAATGCGTGATGCAGCCATCGCTATTATCAGAGAAATTGGAGTTGAAACAGGCGGCTCCAATATCCAGTTTGCAGTTAATCCGGAAAATGGTCGTATGGTGGTTATCGAAATGAATCCCCGTGTCAGCAGAAGTTCTGCTCTGGCAAGTAAAGCTACCGGATTCCCGATCGCAAAGATTGCTGCAAAGCTGGCAGTGGGATACACTCTGGATGAAATAAGAAACGATATCACCAGAGAAACTCCTGCATCTTTCGAACCTACCATAGACTACTGTGTAGTAAAGATACCCCGTTTCACTTTTGAAAAATTCCCAGAAGCGGATTCTACTCTGGGTATACAGATGAAATCGGTAGGTGAAACTATGGCCATAGGACGAACCTTCAAGGAGGCCTTACAGAAAGGCTTAAGGGGGCTGGAGATTGGCCGCAAAGGGCTTGACCTTGTAAAATTTCCTTACAAGACAACAGAAGAGATACTGGCGGCCCTTGCTGTTCCCAAAGCTGACCGTCTTTCACTAATCCGGTTTGCTTTTGAAGAAGGGCTTATGGTGGAGGAAATCTCGAAAGCTTCCCTTATTGATCCCTGGTTTATAAATAACCTGTTCGATATTTTCCAGTTCGAAAAGAAGATAACTCCGGCTCTTTTATCTGAAGACCAAGCCACTCAGAAAAAAATTATAAAAAAAGCCAAAGGCTTAGGTTTTTCCGATATTCAGATGGCAGAGCTTCTGAATATGAACGAAATCGATTTCAGAAATTTACGTAAATCGCTGGGCGTAATTCCGACATATAAACTGGTAGATACCTGCGCTGCAGAATTTGAAGCATACACCCCCTACTATTACTCTACTTATGAGCATGAAGACGAAAGTGTGGTAAGCGATAAAAAGAAAATCGTTATTCTTGGTGGCGGTCCAAATAGAATCGGCCAGGGAATAGAGTTTGATTACTGCTGCTGCCAGGCATCATTTGCCCTCAAAGAGCTGGGTTATGAGACAATCATGATTAACTCCAATCCTGAAACTGTGAGCACAGATTATGATACGTCCGATAAGCTCTATTTTGAGCCTTTGACCTTCGAAGATGTCATGAATATAATTGAAAAAGAAAAACCAGTCGGAGTGATAGTTCAGTTTGGTGGCCAAACACCACTTAATCTGGCAAAAAGGCTTATGAATGCCGGTGCACCTATAATTGGAACCAGTGTGGAGTCCATACAGAGGGCTGAGGACCGGGATGAGTTTGCAGCCATGATCAGTAAACTTGGACTTAATCAGCCAGCCAATGGAATCGCCAAAACCACAGAAGAAGCTGTTGCGATTGCTCATAATCTGGGTTATCCGGTTCTTTTGCGTCCATCATTTGTCCTTGGCGGCAGAGCAATGCGTATTGTGTATGATGATGATGAGCTTCGGACATTTATCAGCGATGCGGTAGCTGCAGCAGAAAATCATCTTGTTCTGGTTGACAAATTTATCGGTGATGCGATAGAAGTGGATGTTGACGCGCTAAGTGATGGTAAGGATGTGATGATCTGTGGCATAATGGAGCATATCGAAGAAGCCGGAATACATTCAGGTGACAGTGCATGCGTACTGCCACCTCATACACTGTCAGGAGACATAATTTCTGAAATTCGTAAAGTTACCATAAAAATCGCTGAAGAGCTCAAGGTGGTGGGACTGCTAAATATCCAGTTCGCAATAAAAGAAGAGACTCTTTATGTTTTGGAAGTCAACCCACGGGCATCCAGAACCGTACCATTTGTCAGTAAAGCAGTTGGCACCCCCTGGCCCAGAATTGCTGCAAAGGTAATGACAGGCCTGAAATTAAGTGACATAGATGAAGCTGTGGAGAGAAATATCGATTATTTTGCCGTAAAAGAATCGGTTCTTCCGTTCAGGAAATTTCCGGGAGCAGACATAATCCTGGGTCCGGAGATGAAATCAACCGGAGAAGTAATGGGACTGGATTCGGATTTCGGCCTTGCATTTGCCAAATCTCAGGAAGCAGCCGGTAACAACCTTCCCAGATCAGGAACGGTTTTTATAAGTGTTAGAAACAGTATGCGCCGTAATATAATATTCATGGCGAAAATGATAGCATCTATGGGATTTAAAATATATGCCTCTGAAGGTACCTGGAGAGTTCTGAGCTCCAATGGAATTAATGCTAAAATGGTACCCAAAATTGGTGAAGGAAAGCCGGATATAATCGACCTTATTAAAAGTAATGCAATTAACCTGGTGATAAATGTACCGGCAGGAAAAAAGTCTCAGATTGATTCCAAGCCGATCAGAAGTGCTGCAGTTTCCCAGGGAATTCCCTATATCACCACTCTGGAAGGTGCACAGGCAGCAATAAGTGGGATGGACTCCACCGAAAGAACCGGTTTTTCTGTCAAACCAATCCAGGATTATACCATAAACTTACAGGTAATTAAAAACAAGTATAAACACGATTTAGATATTCGACAAACCATGTGGAATTAAGAGAGAAAAACATCTCTTTTTTCCTGTGATTTAATTGGATCCGGAGTAAAACAATGGCAAAGTTTATTTTCGTAACAGGCGGTGTGGTCTCTTCACTGGGAAAAGGAATTACTGCTGCATCGATAGGTTTATTACTGAAATCCCGTGGTTTAAACGTAGTTAATCAGAAGTTTGACCCATATCTTAATGTAGACCCTGGAACCATGAGTCCCTACCAGCATGGCGAAGTATATGTAACCGATGATGGTGCAGAAACCGATCTTGACCTGGGGCATTATGAACGCTTTACAGGCATCACTACAAACCGCAACTGTAACTATACTTCTGGACGCATTTATGACTCCATAATTAAAAAAGAGCGGCGTGGAGATTATCTGGGAGGAACAGTTCAGGTGGTTCCTCATGTGACAACCGAGATCTGTGAAAGCATACGATCGGTTGTTACCCCTGATGTGGATGTGGTTATAAGTGAGATCGGTGGCACTGTGGGAGATATTGAAAGTCACCCTTTTCTGGAGGCACTACGTCAGTTTCGCCAACAGGAAGGCCGCAATAATGTCCTATTCATTCATGTAACTCTGGTTCCTTATCTTCATCCGGCCGGAGAGGTAAAGACTAAACCCACTCAGCATTCTGTAGGCAGATTGAGGGAAATAGGTATCATACCTGACATTTTGATTTGCCGTACAGAGAAACATCTTGAAAAGGATGTTATAAAAAAGCTTTCGTTGTTTTGTAATGTAGATGAAGAAGCAGTTATCGAGGCTATCGATGTTGAACATACAATTTATGAGTCGCCTCTGAATTATGCTGCACAGGAGCTTGATGCAGTCATTATAGATATTCTGGGACTGCGTGCAAACAGACGAAACCTTAAACCTTGGCGGGAATACATCGACCGGGTGATTAATGCAGACAAGGAAGTTCAGATAGGAATCGTAGGCAAATACAGTGAACTTCTGGATGCTTACAAATCTATTTATGAAGCACTAAACCATGCCGGAGCTTCGCATCTTGCAAAGGTTAAAATCATCTGTATATCAGCAGAAGAAATCGAGAAAAAGGGAGCTCATGAAATTCTCAAAGGAATTGGAGGAATTCTGGTTCCTGGTGGCTTTGGTTCCAGAGGTATAGAAGGCAAAATTCTAGCAGTACAATATGCAAGAGAAAACAAGATACCTTATCTGGGAATCTGTCTGGGAATGCATATGGCGGTTATCGAATTTGCCCGCAATGTTATGGGTCTTTCTGGTGCAAATACAACCGAACATGATCCTCAGACCCCATATCCGGTTATCCACCTGATGGAAGATCAGAAAAATGTAACTAATATGGGTGCTACAATGCGTCTGGGAGCTTATCCATGCAAGTTGAAAAACGGTACACTTGCCCGCAAATCCTATAACCAGGAAACTATCTCAGAGAGGCATCGTCACCGTTACGAATTCAATAATGACTATCGTGAACGTTTTGAATCTGCGGGAATGGTCCTATCAGGTCAATCACCCGATGGCATGTTAATTGAAATGATCGAACTGAAGGATCATCCGTGGTTTGTAGGATGTCAGTTTCATCCTGAATTTAAATCACGTCCTGTTGCACCTCATCCTCTTTTCAGAGATTTTATTGGCGCGAGCCTTAAAAAACAAGAGCAGTAAATCATTTTTCAGTATCGGAATAGATAATCATGGTAGAATCATTAAATGAAGAATGTGGAGTTTTCGGTATTTATAATAACCCCCTGGCTGCTCAGATGACTTATCTGGGTCTTTACGCTCTGCAGCATCGCGGACAAGAAAGTTCAGGGATCGCCGTAGCAGATGGCTCATCGGTATCTGTTCATAAAGGGATGGGGCTTGTAAATCAGGTTTTCAAACACAAGAAAATACTGGACTATCTTAAAGGCGAGTCGGCCATCGGGCATAACCGGTATTCAACTTCCGGATCATCAACAATCGAAAATGCACAACCTGTTCTTATCAACTGTCGTGCAGGTCTTATCGCAGGAGCACACAATGGCAATCTTACCAATGCGTCATCTTTGCGAAACTGGATGGTAGATGACGGATCTATTTTCATGTCAACCACCGACACTGAAGTTATAATGCATCTTATAGCACGCTCCAAACGCGAAACTGTAGATTCGATGATTCTAGATGCCCTTTCTGGAGTCAAAGGAGCATATTCTGTAGTCTTTCTTACCGCTGATGCACTCTATGGAGCCCGCGATCCCCGCGGAATACGTCCGCTTATTCTGGGAGAGATTAAAAACGATAATTCTTATCTATTGTCTTCCGAAACATGTGCTTTTGATCTGGTTGGTGCAGAGATGATAAGAGAAATAGAACCAGGTGAAATGGTTAGAATCGATAAAAATGGTATCACCTCATTTAAAATTCCTATCTTCGAATCTGAAGTCCGACCAGCACATTGTGTTTTCGAATTCATCTATTTTTCCCGTCCAGACAGTTATGTGTTCGGAAAGAATGTAGACCGTATCCGCCGTTTACTGGGAAGAAAGCTTGCGGAAGAACATCCGGCCCCAGGAGCAGATATTGTAATTGGTGTACCAGACTCGGCTACAACCGCAGCCCTTGGTTTCTCTGAAAAATCCGGTATTCGATTTGACATTGGATTAATCCGTAACCATTATGTTGGGAGAACTTTTATCCAACCGGCTCAAAACAGACGGGATTTTGGAGTACGGATCAAGTTCAATACTGTAAAAGGGGTGTTAAAAGGCAAAAAGGTGGTAATAGTCGATGACTCTATAGTAAGAGGAACCACCATGAAAAAAATCATCAGACTTATTAAAACTGCAGAACCTGCCGAAATTCATCTGCGAATCTCTTCACCTCCAATTCTTTGTCCCTGTTTTTATGGAATAGACATGCCTACCTCGGACGAACTTATTGCTGCATCTATGGATATCGATTCTATTAGAGATTATTTGGAGGTAGATTCTCTTGGTTACCTGTCTATCGATGGTATGCTTTCAATAATGCCTGACCCGCAGAATTTCTGCTGCGCCTGCTTTAATGGTAAATATCCGGTTCCTGCAGAAAGTAATCCGACTATTGTAGAAAAGAGCGTAAGTGATCTTCCAGATCTGGTGGAAATTTAAACGAGAATTGAGAATGTACAATCAAAAAAGAAGTTTATCTTCCCTCTTCCAACCTGGTTATCAGGAAATCAGGCATTTTGATTTTCTTCATTTTTGATTGTGCTTTATCAATATTGTAGCTTACTCTGCGATAAGAAAATTCTTTTTTAGTAGTGTCCAGAATTCCATAACACGATTTTGGGTTTCTATCCCTGGGTTGTCCCACGCTTCCTACATTTATCAAAAAGCGAGCACCTTCAAGTTTTCCCATATTGACATAGTTATCCTGATGTACATAAAGTTCTTTATCATTGTCCAGAATTATTATTATGGGAATATGAGTATGGCCTACCAGACAGATCTGTGTATCAAAAAACTGAAAATTAAATGCAGCCTCTTCCAATGAAGTAATATAGTACCACATATTTGGCTCATAGGGAGTGGCATGTACCAGAGTCATAGAATCTTTATTGAATTTCAGAGGTAAAGCAGAAAGATAGTCGCGGTTCTCTTTTTTAAGGTTCTGTTCTGTCCATTCGATGGCAATTTTTGCATGAATATTAAAATGCTGGGTAGACAGAAGACCAACTGCAGCAGCATCATGATTTCCAAGAAGTGTTTCAGGACAGTGTTTTTTTACTATTTCTATACATTCATTAGGATTTGCACCATAGCCCACTATATCACCCAGGCAAATTATTTCATCTATATTTTGCCCTTTAATATCATTCAGGACTGCTTCCAGTGCTTCGAGATTAGCAT
>CAYYNL010000212.1:0-7156 GCA_964472925.1 uncultured Fibrobacter sp.
GGAAATCGATTATTCTGGGCATAATTGAGGGTGTCACAGAGTTTTTGCCAATAAGTAGTACTGGACATTTGATTCTGGCTAATGAGTTTATCAAATTAGACAAAGAGTTTGCTGCAGTTTTCGATGTGGTTATTCAACTGGGAGCTATATTATCGGTAATAGTTTATTTCTGGGATCGGCTTTTCCCTTTCAGCCCAAATAAAAGTAGAGAGCAACGTAATGACACCTGGCAGTTGTGGTTTAAAACGATTGCGGGGGTATTTCCAGCAATTGTGATTGGGTTTTTGCTTGCTGATAAAATCGAAGAATTGCTTTTCAATTCTTATGTGGTTTCTGCAGCATTGATAATTGGTGGAATTATTCTTTTAATGATTGAAAGATCTGGGAAAGCAGCCAGAATCGAAAGTATAAAAACGCTAAAATATTCAACAGCAATAGCGATAGGCTTCATTCAGTGTTTTGCGATGATACCTGGGACATCCCGTTCAGCAGCGACTATTCTGGGAGCTATGGCATTGGGGGCATCCAGAGCGGTTGCGGCCGAATTTTCATTTTTTCTGGCTATTCCCACCATGGTTGGAGCTTCCGGGTATTCCCTTATGAAATCTGGATTAGATCTGACTTTACAACAATGGCAGGTGCTTGGGGTGGGATTTGCAGTTTCGTTTCTGGTAGCCTGGGGGGTTATAGCTGTATTTATGAATTATATCCGTCGCAATGATTTCAAACCGTTTGCTTATTACAGGATAATTTTAGGGGCTCTTGTTTTTGCTTATTTCTTTTTTACCGGAACGAAACCTTTTTAATTTTAACCTAAATTCCGCAGTTTGGATATGGCGCATTCCACAGGCATCTGATTTGCACCGACTTATGATAAAATATGGTATTGTTGGGTAAAGGAGGTGCTATGGGATTGCAAAGAGGAAATCCGATAAACTGGTTTGAGATTCCGGTTACCGATATAGTCAGGGCTAAGGATTTTTATGAGTATGTTTTGGAGTGTCAGCTTACATTTCAGGAGCTAAAAAGGATGAAGCTGGCAGAGTTTCCAATGGAAGATGGTCCGGGGGCTTCCGGGGCGCTGGTCCAGGCTATCGGTTACACGCCTCAACATTCGGGGACATTGGTTTATTTCACGGTGGATAACCTGGAAGAGACGCTGGCACGAGTTGAGCAGAAGGGCGGGAAGCTTCTTATTCCTAAAACTGACATTGGAGAGTGTGGTTATATAGCTCATTTTGAGGACAGTGAAGGAAATCAGGTCGCTCTTCATTCTATGAGGTAGAAGGATTCTGATAAGGGAGGGGTAGGATTTTATATTCTCCCTCCTTCAGGTTATCCAGACTGTAGATTCCAAAACGGCTTCTGTGGAGGGAAGTGACTTTATAACCACAAACGGAGAACATACGTTTTACCTGGTGGTATCTACCCTCATGGATAGTGACAGTCGCCTTGAATTGATCCTTTATTTGCAGATCAGCGGGCAGGCAGGGTTTCTGATCACCTGGAAGACAGAGTTCTCCGGAGGAAAAGAGTTCCTTCAGCTTTTCGGTTAATTCCTTATCTACTGTCACTTCGTATACTTTGTCTATCTTTTTTTTGGGAGAGGAGAGCTGGTGGTTAAGTACTGTGTTATCAGTAATCAGAAGCACTCCGGTGGTATCTTTATCCAAGCGTCCGATAGTGGATGGAACCGGATTACGTTTCATCCATTGTTTTGGCAACAGATCGTAGACCAGTTTTCCTTCTGATGGGTCATGTGAACACACATGGCCTGCAGGTTTATTCATTAAAATAAAAAGTCCATCCGGATGATCCGTTTTTTGTCCATCTATTAGCAGAAGATGTGGGTCGGCTTTTTGGGAGCAATATTTAATGCGCACGTTATTGCTGGTTACCAGGTGAGAATGCAGGAAATCTTCTGCCTGTCTGCGGGAGCAGTAACCGAGATTACTTAGGATTTTATCGACTCTGTCCATGACTCGATAAAGATACATTAAAATCGGACATAGCTGTATTGTTTATGGTTCACAAGGCCGATTTGATTGGGTGGAGAAAAATGGATTTTGAAATAAATAAAGTTGAGAAGGAGAAATGGTGCTGTATCTGGGGACAGCACCAATGTTAATTAAATTAGAATTCAAACATATAGCCTAACATAAATGAAAGGGCCATATTTCTTTCTTTATCTATGGATATTCCTAAAGCATCGGCGACTTCTTTTACTTCATCGGAAATATCTTGGATGCTAGTGAGGCCGAGTGTATATCGGACATCCAGAATGAGTCTGCCAGGACCGGCCTTAAAGCCAAGGCCAGCTCCCATGGCAATACCAAAATCCACCGACTTCAACATATCTTCTGCTTCATCAATCTCAGAATTGGGGATATCTAATTCTTTATCCATGTACTCTGCTTTTATATCAAAACCAGTTTTGAAGGCAATAGCTGGTCCAGCGTAGAACTGGGGAACAACAACATCACTGGCAGGAATAAGGAATTGGAATAAAACTGGAATTTCCAGATATCTTAAGATAGTTCGTGTTGTTACATCTTTTTCTTTAAGCTTAATTCCTTTACTAGAAAACAGAACTTCTGGTTGAATGGCAAAGACGCTTGCCAATTTCAATTGCAGCCCTGCTCCAATTACAGGGCCGGGAAGCATGCCCTTATCTTCCTTGTAATCTATTCCATAAGTGCTGGAAAGGTTTAAACCACCTTTTACTCCCAATCCAAGATCCAGAGCTGATGCTGATGACCACAAACCGATAACTGCGGTTATAACTGCATAAAGAGAACGAAACTTCATTGAAACTCCTTGAAAAGTTTGAATAGATAAAGGTAAAAGCATTATAAAATGGGTAATGCTTAAGAAAAACTTTGTTAGTATAATTAAAATATTACAAGAGATCAATTAAAAATTAATATATTCATATAATAATTAACACTTAATAATAAGAGAGAAGAGGCATATTTTCCAGATATTTGGAATTTCGAGATCAATAATATCTGGTCAAAAGGCAATCGCCAAAGTAATGTTGAATAACACCTTTACTTGAATTGAAATAACCATAATGAAATAGCCTTGCGAGAACTGAAGGTGCCGGTGTATTTCTGGTTTTAAGGTTGCTATTGGTTTTAAGTGATCGGGACAGTAAAAGAGAAAAATGAAATCAACTTCAGATAGTTCAATTTTAATATTGTTCTCTATATATTAATGAATAAAGTAAAAGTTTCTTGAATTTACATAAATGTTGACTTCAATATGATTCCGATTATATATTCAACAGACTTTAAATTTAAGCTAAATGTACTGAGTTCGATAGGAATGGTACTATCATGAAAACTGTTGTTGTAGACACCAAATCAATTAAACGAGATTGGTATGTTTTGGATGCCACTGATCAGGTGCTGGGACGGATTGCTTCGAAGGCGGCTCAGATTCTTATTGGAAAAAACAAAGTCGCGTATTCACCTAATCAGGATCATGGCGATTATCTGATTATTCTGAATGCAGAAAAAATTAAGCTGACAGGGATAAAAGCGGAAACCAAAGAGTATTTCCGCCATTCCAAGTATCCTGGTGGTGGTAAGTTCCGTTCATTTAAAGAGCAGATGGCCTTGGATCCTTCAAAGATTCTGTTGCATGCTATCCATGGTATGGTGCCTAAGAATGCACGGGGAAGGGCCATTATGAGTAAGCTGCATGTTTATGCCGGTGCTTCTCATCCGCATACTGCTCAGCAGCCCAAAGAGTTAACATTGTAATTAAAAAGGAGCTGTCATTTTGGAAAACAGGTATTCTGGGACCGGTAAACGCAAAAATGCGATTGCTTCGGTAATTATTCGCCCCGGTAAAGGTGATCGGGTTATCAATGGAAAGTCTATTCAGGAATATCTTAAGAGTGATGTACTGGTGATGGATGTCGAACAGCCACTTAAGCTGCTTCAGGTGAGCGAATCCATGGATGTTGTGGCGAATGTACGTGGTGGTGGTTTAAGCGGGCAGTCTGGTGCAATCAGATTGGGGATTGCCCGTGCGCTGGCATTAATCAGTGAGGAAAACCGGGTAGCACTTCGAAAAGGCGGTTTTCTTACCAGAGACTCCCGTGTGGTCGAGCGTAAAAAGTATGGCCAGGCTGGAGCCCGCAGAAGATTCCAATTCTCAAAACGTTAATTTTTCCTTTCTATACATAAATAGCACACGGTGTTGAGCGGAAGATGGGTGCCGTTTCCGGTTTTGGGAAACGGTAGTCTTCTGTTGTGATTCCCGTGGAAGTATAACCCATTTTTTTAAAGGAGACTTACAAAATGGCTATTTTGCAGCTGCAGGAGTTGCTGGAGGCGGGGACTCATTTTGGTCACCAGACAAAGCGCTGGAATCCCAAAATGAAAAGATTTATCCTTTGTCCCAAAAACGGAATCTACATTATTGATCTGAATAAAACACTGATCTCACTTGAAAAGTTTGTGGAACGGGTACGTAAAGAGGTGGCCAGAGGCGGCAAGGTTCTTTTTGTTGGCACTAAAAAGCAGCTTAAGGATTGTATCAGGGAGGAAGCTGAGCGTTGTGGGATGCCTTATGTTTCTGAGCGCTGGCTTGGTGGAATGTTGACTAATTTTCAGACAATCCGCCAGAGTGTGGCTAAGCTTGAGAAGATTGAAGCTATGGAAGCGGATGGTACAATCGAGGCTTTACCTAAAAAAGAGCGTGGATTAGTAGCTAAAAGAAAAGAGAAACTTCTTAGTGTTCTCAGTGGAATCAGGGATTTACGCAGATTGCCCGCGATCATTTTTGTGGTTGATACTATTAAAGAGCATATAGTGATTTCTGAGGCTCGTCGGCTTAGAATTCCGATTGGAGCGATAGTTGACACTAACTGTGATCCTGATGTGGTGGATTTCCCTATTCCTGGAAATGATGATGCATTAAAGTCGGTTCAGCTTATTGCCAGAGCGGTTTCTGATGCTATCCTCTCGGAAAAAGAAAAGATTTCTCCAGAAGAAATTTTAGCTGCAACTGAAGCTGCACAGGAGGAAGCTGTAAGCGAAAGAGAAACTGAGCTGGAAGCGGAAGAGGAAGAGTTACCTCCTGAAGAGACCAAGCGTAAACATCGCATAGTTCATAAGAAAATTGTAAGACAGTCAGAGGATGAATAAGTTAGGGCTAGGATCGGCTTCCTGGAGAGATCATCTCATAAAGCTTCTGAATTAAGGAGATTTTAATTATGGAAATTAATGCTGGACAGGTAAAAGAATTGCGCGAAAAGACCGGTTTGGGAATGATGATATGCAAACAGGCGCTTATCGAAGCAAATGGAGATATGAGCTTGGCAATTGAAAACCTTCGTAAACAGGGTCAGACTACTGCTGCCAAGCGAGCTGGTAAATCGGTAAAAGAGGGTAAAGTAACAATCGTTTCAGACAGTTCTGCATCCATTGTTTTTGAAGTAAATTCAGAGACCGATTTTGTTGCTCGAAACGAGGATTTTATCGCTTTTGTGGATAAGCTTGGCACTATACTTTTGGAGAATAAACCGGCAGATCTGGAGAGTGCCAAAAAGCTTACATCGCCTCTTTTCGGAGGTCTTAGTGTTGAGACGCGTTTGACTGAGCTTATTGGTAAAATCGGAGAAAATATCACATTCAGAAGATATAGAAAGATGGATGTAAATCCTGCTGAAGAGCGTATTTTTTCATATCTTCACGGAAACGGCAGAATCGGCGTTTTAGTAAAGGTCAAGGCTGACAAAGCTCTTGATAGCGAGCCGATGGCTACTCTGGGTAAGGATCTGGCTATGCAGGTAGCTGCAGCCAACCCAATTGCAGTGGATCGGGAAAGTGTTAATCCCGAAGTAATTGCAAAAGAAAAAGAGATTTATCAGACACAGGCCCAAAGCTCTGGAAAACCCGAAAAAATCTGGGGTAAAATCGTGGAGGGTAAATTGGAGAAGTTTTTCCAGGAGTTTACTCTTATTGAGCAGGCCTTTATCAGAAATCCTGATGTCAATATTAAAAGCCGGATTCATGAAACTGAAAAGGAAACCGCTTCAAAAATTAAAGTACTTTCATTTGTACGCCTTGAGTTGGGTGCTGAAGAATAGTTGCTTTTATGAAACCTCTGTATAAACGTATTCTTCTTAAGCTCTCTGGTGAGGCTCTTGCCGGAAGCAAAGGTTTTGGGATTGATCCCCAGATAACCGGGCAGATTGCAGATGAGATTGTGGAGGTTCATAAGGCTGGTGTGCAGATTGGTATCGTTATCGGGGGTGGGAATTTTCTGCGGGGAGCAACTGCAGAAGGAATTGCCAGGGTGACTGCTGATGCCATGGGAATGTTGGCTACTGTGATCAACTCTTTAGGACTTATGCAGTATCTGCAGAAAAGAGGTTGTCCGGCACATGTCTTAACTGCAGTAAATCTTCAGGGAGTAGGAGAGCTTTACAGTCCGGAGAGGGCTGTAAACTATCTGGAGAAGAATCAGGTGGTTATTATAGGTGGTGGCACAGGTAATCCTTTTTTTACTACCGATACTGCAGCAGCTCTAAGGTGCGCAGAGATCGGTGCAGAGATAATCCTGAAAGCTACAAAGGTTGACGGGATATATGACAGTGATCCCATCAAAAATCCGGAGGCTGTCCGATTTGAACAGATAACGCACAAAGAGGCTCTCTCCAGAGATTTAAAAGTGATGGATTCCACTGCATTTTCCTTCTGTATGGAAAATTCCATTCCCATTATAATTTTCAAACTGATGGAAAAGGGTAACCTGTACCGCTGTATCGAGGGCCGGGTTACAGGTTCCATAGTCAAAACTGGAGGATGAGGCATGAGCGCTTTGGATTCTATTAATTCTGAAACCAACCAGCGAATGCAGAAAGCTATTGATAGTCTGAAAAAAGAGCTCAGCCGGGTCAGAGCGGGCAGGGCTACACCGGCGCTTCTGGACGGTATCACTGTTGAGTATTATGGCTCTTATGTGCCAGTTAACCAGATAGCAAACATTTCGGTTCCTGATCCCAGAATGATAGTTGTTCAACCATGGGAAAAGAGCATGATCTCTGCAATTGAGAAAGCTGTCAGGGTTTCTGATCTTGGACTGAATCCTCAAAATGACGGTAATCTTATCCGCTTGCCTATTCCTCCGCTTTCTGAAG
>CAYYNL010000213.1:0-7109 GCA_964472925.1 uncultured Fibrobacter sp.
GAGACAGCCCAGATGGCTGAATCGGTTAACACAGCAATCGACTCTCTCCGTCAATCGCTGTCTGTTACTTCCAGTGGAGCAACCAGAATTTCTGCTGCAGTTACTACTCTTTCAGGTGTTTCTGAAACTATGGCTTCAAATTCAGCGAAACTGGCTGATAAATCTCAAACCGTTTCTAAAGCCATCTCAGATGCCATAACCAGAATAGAAAACATGAAAAATTCCTCCAACGAGGTAACTACTTCAATACAGTCGATAGCCAGTTCGATAGATGAGATGAATGCCTCATTAAATGAAGTAGCTAAAAATTGCGCCAATGAATCCAACATTGCTGCCACTGCATCTTCTAAAGTCAATGAGGCTCAGACGGTTATGCAGGCATTAGGCAATGCCGCTAAAGAGATCACTACAATCAATGATGTAATTAACAACATAGCTCAGCAGACAAAACTTCTTGCACTTAATGCTACCATCGAAGCGGCTAGTGCAGGTAATGCAGGAAAAGGTTTTGCTGTCGTGGCTCAGGAAGTTAAAAATTTGGCACAACAGACAGATGGTGCCACTAATGAGATTGCTCGCCAGATTGAAGGCATTCAGACCGAGACAAAAAATGCCATCCAAGTAATCACAGAGATCGCCTCGGTGGTTGATGAAATCAATACTATTTCACAGTTTATTGCTGCCGCTGTAGAACAGCAAAGCTCTACTATCGCTGGTATTGCAAGAATTGGAAATAGTACTTCTTCAAGCGCACAGATGATTTCATCGGATGTTATCCGCTGGGCTGAAGAGATGAGCAGGATCTCAAACGGTTTTCTTACAGTTGATGAGGCTACATCGATATCTGCCAAGGGAGCTGAAGAGATTAAAGCAAGTGTAAAAGAGCTTCAGCAACTTTCGATGGAATTGACAAATACAGTAGAACAATTCACACTCTGAATTTAAAATCCTTATACATTAAAAAGTTTCTTTAATAGAAAGGAGTTGGCACATTATGCCAGAAAATGTTTCCGTAGCTGTTTGTTTGACCATGTTTTCAAAAGAAGAGGTAAAAGTATGGTTTCTTTAAAAAGAATAATCTGTAAGAATTGTAAACACTTAATACTTGTCGTATCAGCATTTTCCTTACCAACTTTGGCACAAGATGTTGATAAATTCCAGATATATGGATTTTCCGATATGGCCATAACCAAATATTTCCCAAAGGAAAATTCGTTTATACGGACAATAGATAAAATGGATGAAAAGGCAAATTTCAGTCTTGATCATGTTAACTTGTATACAGCTTTCCGGCCTAATAAACATCTAAGGTTTCTGACTGAACTGAGTTTCCAGGATGAACCGGTTTATTCCCAGGATACAGCTGGTCAACGTTGGATTTGGCCGTGGGGATCTGATACGGTTATATCTGTAGCTAAACTGGCTCCCAAAAATAAGGTACAAAGAGGTATAATAATCTATGATTGGGGATCGTTTTCAGTCGAGAGGGCATTGTTTTCAGTCTATCTAAATCGGTATATAAATTTATCCGTCGGAAAATTTATCACTCCAGCCGGAATTTGGAATGTAGATCATGGTTCACCGGTAATAATGACCATAAGTCAGCCGACCCAATACAGCTATGCTCAGATCTATCCTAAATCACAGTTGGGAATAATGGAGGATGGAAAATTATTCATCGGTGATGCAGATCTGTCGTATTCCCTTTATCTTTCTTCAGGCAGAGAAAATCAAACGTTGTATAAAGCTAAAGATCTCTCTGTTGGAGGCCAATTGCGGTTGAATCTTCCTCTTTTAGATGAATTTAACATTGGATTCAGTGGTTATACCGGCAGGGTAAATACGAAATTGCGTTATGCAACTACTGTCATAAAAAATATCTATACGTTTGAAATGGAAACACAAATATCAGATGTTAGTACATTCGTTTATAGGGAAAATGTTATAGGAGGAGATATTAGATTAAGCAAGTGGAGAACGACTCTTCAGGCTGAAGTTAACTATCAGCATATTAATAATCACCTGAAAACATCGAATAATACAAGTGGCATTTTAGCTACTTATATAATTGGTTCGGTTGATGCCGTGAAAAATGAAGCTTTAAAAGTAACACCTTACGCCTATTATGAGTATGTAGAATATTTGGACCGGCAACAGAATCCGCTTAATAATATATCTGTCATGTCTGATGGCTATCACAAATTCATGGGTGGAATTAATTTCAGAGTCTTTACTAATTATGGAATAAAACTGGAATATAATTTCACCAGGCTACTGTTGTCTGGTTCGAATCCTGAAGATATTTCGGGTGTTGGAACTCAATTTTACATAGCATTTTAGGAGGTAGTATTTATGAAATGGATTATCGCAACATTAATAATTTGGAGCTGGATCACTGCGGCTCTTTGTGGAGATTATGTGGTGATTGTTAATAATAATAATCCATTATCTTCAGTTTCTGCGGCAGATCTGAAACGACTCTATACTGGAAAACTGGATAATATTGATAATAACAGTGTGGTTCCAGTCAATATGTCTCTGGACAATCCTGCTGCAATTTCGTTTTTAAAAGAAGTTGTAGGAATGGAGAGTGCAGATTATAAATCTTTCTGGCTTGCTCAACAGATCAGAGGTGGAAGCAGTGCACCAGTTGTGAAAAAAAATGAAGCAGATATGCTGTCTTTCATAAAAGAAAACGCCAATGCCGTGGGATATCTACCAAAAGAAACTGCTCCAGATGGAGTGAAGGTAATAACAGTAAAATAGTTATAATTCACTATAATTGTGATTCTTAAAGTAAAGCAGCTTTTTTTCACAAGAGAAAAGCTGCTTTACTGTTTTTTAGTGAAAAAATTGTAAACCAAATATTACTCTCGAATTCAAAATTGCATCAAGATCTTCTTTTGCAGTACTCTTTATATAACCGGACACACAACCGATTAAGTATCTGTTCAAGTAGCAACTCAACTGAAAACGGAACGGATCCTGTTGAATACCTCTTCAATTGTGCCACTGCCCTGGATATCTTTTACCAGATTTTTTGGCCTGTAATATGAGAGGCAGGGTTCACTCTGTTTTTTATAGGTATTAATTCTGTTTTGAATAATCTGAGGATCCGCATCATCAGCACGGCCTTCAATCGAAGCACGTTTAGTGAGTCGAGAGCGAATCTCTTCATCTGCGACAGAGATGTTTATTACATGGTCAAGTTTGATTCCCAGCTCTGAGAGGATCTTATCCAAGGCTTCTGCCTGCGGAAGACTTCGTGGAAAACCATCCAGAAGAAAGCCGTTGGCGACATCATTTTGGGAAAGCCGCTCCTTAACCATGGCAATAGTTACTTCATCAGGAACAAGCATTCCTTTATTACTGTACATTTTGGCGGTGCGACCAAGTTCGGTGTCATTTTTAATATGATAACGGAACATATCTCCGGTGGAGATATGCGGAACTGAGAGCAGTTCGCTCAGTTTTACCGCTTGAGTTCCTTTCCCTGCTCCCGGAGGTCCAAACAAAACAACGTTTTTTCCTGACATGTTTACTCTCCTATAAAGGTTACACATAAGTCTTAGCAGAAAAGATTAAAAGAATTACTGTTATATTTATCATTAATTGTTAACTGCTTTTTCTGCTCTGAGATAATCTTTCAGGAATTTTCCTGTGAGGGATTTCTCTGATTTTATTATCTGTTCAGGAGTGCCGCATGCTACTATTTCACCCCCGCCGTTCCCTCCTTCAGGGCCAAGATCGATAATGTGGTCGGCACATTTTATTACATCAAGATTGTGCTCGATAATGACAACTGAATTCCCTTTATCTACCAGTTCATGGATCACTGACATAAACATAAGAATGTCTTCGAAATGAAGTCCGGTTGTGGGTTCGTCAAGAATGTAGAGAGTCTTGCCAGTAGCTTTTCTGGCAAGTTCAGAAGCTAATTTGATTCTCTGAGCTTCACCACCGGAAAGTGTGTTTGCTGCCTGTCCCAAATGTATGTATCCCAGGCCGACCTGTGAGAGGACGGTAAGTTTATTTTTAATGGAGTTAATTTTATCAAAAAAAAGTAATGCTTCATCGACCGTCATATTCAATACATCTGCAATGGATTTATCTTTGAACTGAATTTCAAGGGTTTCTCTGTTATAGCGTTTACCCTGGCAGGTTTCACAAGGTACATAAACATCGGGTAGAAAATGCATTTCAATTTTCAGGACACCATCTCCCTGGCAAGTCTCGCAACGTCCACCTTTTACATTAAAACTGAATCTGCTTGGGGAGTATCCTCTGATTTTACTTTCGGGCATAGAGGCGAACAGATCTCGGATAAGATCAAAACACTTGGTATAAGTGGCAGGATTGGAACGGGGAGTACGTCCGATTGGAGACTGGTCGATATCAATAACTTTATCAATATTATTGATACCTTCAATAGACCGATAGGGGAGTGGCTGGGTTTTGGCAGAGTGCAGATTTTTCCTCAGTGCAGGAAAGAGAGTCTGATTTATAAGAGTGCTCTTTCCAGATCCTGAAACCCCTGTTACGCATACCAGCATCCCTAGGGGAATTTTGACATCCACAGATTTAAGATTGTTCCCGCTGGCTCCTTTGAGGGTAAGGTACAGACCGTTTCCCTTTCTTCTTGAAGGAGGCAGTGGGATTTTTTTCCTGCCGGAGATATATGCACCGGTCAGTGATGTCGGGTGAACAGAGACTTCTTGGGGAGTTCCTTGGGCAACGATGTTTCCGCCATGAATGCCTGCTCCTGGTCCGATGTCAATAAGATAATCAGCTGCCAGCATAGTGTCTTTATCATGTTCAATTACTACAACCGTATTTCCCAGATCCCTGAGAGAAATTAGTGTGTCAATAAGCTTGGAATTGTCTCGAGGATGTAATCCAATGCTGGGTTCATCAAGAATGTAAATCACTCCAGTGAGTTGCGATCCGATCTGTGTTGCAAGTCTTATCCGCTGTAGTTCGCCTCCGGAAAGTGTAGAGGCGGTACGGCTAAGTGTTAAATAAGATAATCCTACATTGTTAAGAAAGGTCAGCCGCTGATAAATTTCCCTTAGAACCGGTTGGGCGATTTTTGCCTGCTGCGGGTTTAATTTTATGGAAGATAAGTAAGTGGCTATGTCGGAGATTGGCATAGAAGATATTTCTGCAATGTTCTTATCTCCAAAAAGAATGGCCAGGCTTTCTTTTCTAAGACGGGCACCTTTGCAGACAGGACATTGCTTCTGAGTCATAAATTCTTCAATCCAGCGGCGAATCTCTTCTGAAGAAGTCTCCTTATAGCGACGTAAGAGATTTGGAATGACACCTTCGAAAGTTTTTTTGAATTCTGCTTTTCCTTCTCTGGAACCGTTTTCCCATTGAATTGTGATTTTTTCATCTCCGGAACCGTAAAAAAGAATTTTCTTTTGCTTTTCACTCAAACTGGAGAATGGTTTGTCTGAAGGTATTTTAAAGTGCCTGCAAACTGAAGAAAGGATTTGATTATTCCAACTGCCGGTTGTAGATGCGCCGTTCCAGGCTGCGATTGCACCGTTATTAATGCTTAGAGAAGGGTCTGGGACGCAAAGGTCTGGATCAATTTCCATCAGGAAACCCAGACCGCTGCAGTTTTCACAAGCCCCGAAGGGATTATTGAATGAAAACATGCGGGGAGAGAGTTCATTGTAGCTGATCTGACAGTCAGGGCAGGCAAGCAGTTCAGAGAAGGTCAGGGTCTGTTTACCAGTGACATCAATCAGAACTGTACCATTGACACTGAGTTTTAACGCAGTCTCCAGAGAATCGGTAAGTCTGTTCCGGATGGATGGTTTGTTTATCAGCCTGTCAATAACAGCTTCAATAGAATGCTTTTTATTTTTGTCAATGATTATTTCTTCATCCAGAGTGTAAACTAAACCATCGATTCGTACTCTGAGTAGTCCGTCTTTTCTGAGTTTTTCCAGTAATTCCCGGTATTCTCCCTTACGACCAGAAACAACCGGAGAAAGAATTTGAAACTTGCTTTCATTGGGGAGCGCTAAGATGCTATCGGTAATTTCCTGAACAGTCTGGCGTGAGATTATCTTACCACATTTATAGCAGGTGGGAGTTCCGACTCGTGCAAAAAGCAAGCGTAAATAGTCATGGATTTCAGTTATGGTTCCGACTGTGGAACGTGGATTATGTGCGGTAGTTTTTTGTTCTATGGAAATTGCGGGTGAGAGCCCTTCGATTGAATCCACATCCGGCTTATCCATCAATCCAAGGAATTGTCTGGCGTAGGTTGACAAAGATTCAACGAATCTGCGTTGACCTTCAGAATAAAGAGTGTCAAAGGCCAGAGATGATTTACCTGATCCTGACAAACCGGTCATGACTGTAAATGAGTTACGTGGTATAGTAACATCAATCCCTTTAAGGTTGTGCTCTCTGGCACCTTTTATAATTATATCACGTACTTGCATGAAGAAATTCTTTTCAACTGAGATATTTTAAAAAGAGAGTGTGTCTGTTTTGAAAAAAGATCCTGTAAAATTTAATCTGATGAAGCATTATCTATTGTTTTGTGAAGGAGGTTGCTCGTTATCGGATTGCAGATCTTCATGGTAAGCTTCCCAGGCATTCTGGACAGCTTCGGATATTTTGGCTCTGTTAAATGGTTTGAATAAACAGGGATAACGGATGGTTTTGTAGATTTTAACCAGAGTATGTTTGGGGTTGTAGCCAAAACCGGTCATTAAAGCCATCTGAGATGGAATTTTCTTATCTTTTATTTTACTTATAAACTCGTAGCCATCCATGTCAGGCATAGCGATATCGGTCAGGACCAGAAAATAAGAGTTCTTCTCCAGTTCTTCGAATGCTTCGGCGGTAGATGAGATGGTAGTTACTTCCCATCCTAAAGACTCCAGATAGATTTTAAGGAAGTCAAGGACATCTGCTTCATCGTCCACAACCATTATTCTCTTATTTTTTTGCTTTATTGAAGAGTTCATAAGTTTTATCTATAAGTTCCTGTTTACCAAATGGCTTAGTGATGTAGGCATCTGCGTTCATAATATGCAAACCTACCATTTCATCGAATTGCTGACTTTTGGCAGTTAAAATACCGA
>CAYYNL010000214.1:0-6974 GCA_964472925.1 uncultured Fibrobacter sp.
TAATTAATTGATGCATATAGAAATAATCTGAAGACTCACGGACATTGATAGCATCAGTTCCGGCAGCTTCCTTGACCCTAGAAATGAATTTTTTCCCTGGAGTTCCGGTAATTACATGTCGTACCGAAAATCCCAGATCAGTGAGAAATTCTGTTAATGCAACCAGCTGATCGGGATCTCCGATAAGTGCAACTTTCTTCTGATAGAAATACTGCTGCATATCAAAAATTGCATCGATAGCCTTACCCCGCTCAATTTCAAGTTCATCATCGATAACTCCACCAAGTCTTTTCAATGTTTCTACAAACTTGTCAGTTGCACGTATGCCTATTGGAAGCTTAAGGAGCTCAAAAGGCACGCCGCATTTTGTATCAAGCAGTTTTGCCGCCGGCCCAGATGCTACCGGACCAAGAGCCAGAGTCGCCCTTGCAAATCCTGTAGTTTTCAGACTATCAATGGTTGTACCTCCTTTCGGATACATCTCATAGTGGCCATTCTGAGGACCATTGAGAACTCCTGATGTATCTGGAAAAAGGACAGAATCTAATCCCATCAGTTTAACCATTCTCTTGATCTCCTCCATATCTGATGGTTCTACATAACCTGGAAGAATATTGATATGGTTCATTTTTTTCCCTGGTTCAGAAAATCCTTCAACGATTCCTTTAACAATATTGGCAAATCCGATTACATGTGATCCAATATAGCTTGGAGTGCTAGCTCTGATAATGTATTTACCTTTTGGGACTCTGCCTTCCTCGATTGCTTTAGCAATAATCTGTGCGACATCATCGCCAATGGTTTCTGACAGACATGTCGTATGGATTGCAATAACATCTGGATTGTAAAGATTAAAGATATTAGCAATAGCTTCAAGCAGGTTTGCCTGACCACCAAAAACCGATGCTCCTTCAGTGAAAGAACTTGTTGCAGCCATCACTGGTTCTTTGTAATGTCTGGTTAAACTGCTGCGGTGATATGCGCAGCATCCCTGAGATCCGTGACTGTGTGGAAGACAGCGATGAATCCCCAAAGAAGCATACATTGCACCGACAGGCTGGCAAGTTTTTGCTGGCTGTATAGTCAATGCTTCACGTTCAACAATTGTATCAGGTGTATGTCTCAGTAACATAGATATTCCTTCCTTGTCATTCACATACGTATATTGCTGTAAGTTGTGGTTCATCATGCCAGGGTGCTTTTGCCATACCCCAGATTTTTGAATTAATCATTCTGTCGATCTCTTTATAAAAGTTTATAGCGCCTCTGAACCCTGCATATGGCCCCTGATAATCGTAGCTGTGCAGCTGTTTCATCGGAATACCATATTTCTGAACGATATATTTTTCTTTGATACCAGCACAGAACAGGTCGGGATGATACTTTTCAACCAAGAGATCCAGCTCATGATGATTTAAATCATCGATGATGAGTGTTTCGCTTGGCATTTCCGGCATCATTCCTTCATAATCATTAAAACGTATACCTTCTTTTGTAAGTCGTTCAAGTTCTTCCTTTGATTTTCTTGGCCGATAAGCTACTGGATCGGCTTCAACAGTCAGCTCTTCAATGTTTCGTGTATCTGCATCAACCTTGATGGAAGGAATAACTTTACGCCCTTCATAATCATCCCTGTGCGCAAACTCATATCCGGCAGCAACGGTTTTTATACCAATTTCTTTCAAAAGATTCTGGTAATGATGCGCCCGGCTTCCACCTACAAACAGAACTGCTGTTTTGCCTTCACATCGTTTATTAATTTCAAGCCTTACAGCATTCACTTCTTCCATCTCTTCTTTTATCAATTTATCAACCTTTGCAATAAGGTCTTTATCTCCAAAATACTGTGCTATTTTTCTGAGAGATTTCGCAGTAGATTCAGCACCAATAAAATTGACCTTAAACCAGGGAATTCCATATTTCTTTTCCATCATTTCTGCCATATAGTTGATCGATCTATGGCACATTACAATATTCAGATCGACATTTTGAGCACTGGCAAATTCGTCATAAGTAGAATTACCGCTGAATGTAGCATGAAGCGTCAAACCGGCTTTATGAAAGATCCTTTCGATTTCAAATGCGTCTCCGCCGATATTGTATTCCCCTAGAAGGTTTAATCGGAAATCACCCTCTTTTTTCAAATCCTTCTGTCCGATAACATCTGTAAAAACTTTATTATTGGCGATATGGTGACCCGCAGATTGACTGACTCCTTTGTAACCTTCACAACTGAATCCAAAAATATTGATACCAGAATATTTTTGTTCCATCTCACGGCACACCGCATGTACATCATCTCCAATCAATCCAACCGGGCATGTAGCGAATATACCGATTGCTTTTGGGTGAAATATTGCAATCGCCTCTTCAATTGCTTTTTTAAGTTTCTTTTCACCTCCGAAGATAATGTTTTCTTCCTGCATATCGGTAGACATGGCATAAGGCATGTAATTAGGGTCGTTTTCGGTGTACGGCCTTGTCTGGTTCCGTCGGGTCAACCAACTGTAGAACGCACAGCCTATAGGACCATGAGTTATCTGCAGTATGTCTCTAGTGGGTCCAAGGACAACACCTTTACAACCAGCATAAGCACATCCCCTCATGGTGATAATTCCTGGAATAGTGCGTATGTTTGCCTGTATCTCCGGGACGTTCTCATTCTGTTTGACATCATTGACTATTATCTGTTTCATCCGGCGCCTGGCAAGTTTCGTCGGGTATGTCTGTATTATTTCCTGCTTAACCATTGATGCTGAAATATGCTCACTCATAATATCCTCCTTCAAATTTCATCAAGAACCGAATCACCATCTTCACCGGTTCTGACTCTATACGCCTGATAAACCGGACATACAAAAATTTTCCCATCACCAGATTTCCTGGTTTGATTTGTTTGGATTATGGTTGATACGACTTTCTGAACAAGTTTATCAGGAACAATAACCGAAAGCATCCGCTTCGGTACGAGCCTTTGGGATTGACCAAGCTGCGATATAGCTTCTTCATATCCTTTCTCAGCACCTTCAAGTACTTTAAAATCGACAATTCCCTTTCCACGTCCCAGACATTCACGTGCATTCATCGAACTTATACCGGCATTAGACAAAGCTCTTTTTGTTTCGTTAATTTTGTTCATCCGTATTACCGCTATAACCTCTTTCATATATTTATCTCCTTCGGTTCTGTATCAGAAGTCTCTTTGATGCCAGAGCTGACAGTGTAGACTTCAGTGACAGGCGATACGAAAATTTTCCCATCTCCAAATGAGCCTTTTTCTCCTGTACGGGCTACCTTAATAACGGTACGTACAACGAAATCCTTATCACGATCCGGCACGACAGTTATCAGCATTTCCTTTGGAATTTCATCATAAGTTACTTCACCTATTTTTATTCCACGTTGTTTTCCACGACCCACGACAGAAACTTTTGTAACAGCAGGATAACCCGCTTCCATTAAAGCTGCGAGTACGGAATCAACCTTTTCTGGACGAATGATAGAACGAATCATAACCATAATCAGAATCCTTTCATGTGAATTACAAATAATCAGTTAGCAATACCATACTCGATCAGCAACTTTTCAAGATCATCTGTATGCATTGGCTTTGGAATTACAAACATTTGGTTTTCATCAATTTTTTTGGCAAGTGTCCTGTATTCATCCGCCTGCGAATGATTTGGATCAAAATCGATAACCGTTTTCCGGTTGATCTCAGCTTTCTGTACCATATTATCACGAGGTACAAAATGGATCATTTGGGTACCTAGTCTGGCGGCAAAAGCTTCAATCATAGCTCTTTCATTATCAACTTTACGGCTATTGCAGATAAGCCCGCCGAGACGGACACCACCTGCTTCGGCAAACTTTACAATGCCTTTACAGATATTGTTAGCAGCATACATCGCCATCATTTCTCCTGAGCAAACGATATAGATCTCTTCAGCTTTACCCTCACGGATCGGCATTGCAAATCCCCCGCACACCACGTCACCAAGAACATCATAGAACACATAATCAAGCTTCTGACTGTCAGCGTATGCTCCAAGCTGTTCTAAAAGATTAATCGATGTTATAATACCACGACCGGCACATCCAACACCTGGTTCGGGACCACCAGATTCAACGCAGATGGTATTTTTAAATCCATATTTTCTGATATCATCGAGTTCGACATCTTCACCCTCTTCCCTCAAAGTGTCAAGCACAGTTCTCTGAGCAAGACCACCCAGTAGTAAACGGGTCGAATCTGCTTTTGGGTCACAGCCAACTACCATTACCTGTTTTCCAGCTTCAGCCAGTCCTGCAACAGTGTTTTGTGTTGTAGTTGACTTTCCAATACCGCCTTTGCCATAAATGGCCACTTTACGCATAAAATCTCCTTTAGAATTTCGTGAACTTTTTGTTACGTTTGATAATTATGCAAAGAATGTGCCGTAGTTGGAAGAATCAAATTTTTATATTTAATATAAGAAAACAAATGTTTTAAACTGATATTTATTACAGTAAAAATCAGTAAGGAAATGTTATATAAACTTTTAGTGAAATATTTTTCACTAAGATTAACATATGCATTTAGGGGTGTTATTATATTTTGAAATATTTTACTTGTTTTTTATTAACAGCCTGATTTGTGAAATTTTTGTCACACTTTGATACAAAGATGAACCGCTTTTTGATTAAAAAGATGAAATAATTCAAAACAAATTATAAATTGCAAATTTCAAATCTCAAAAACAGAATTGATAAAATCGAAACGAAATCAGAAATAAGGGATAAAATAGAAGAGAAGAAATTCAAAGTTTAAATAGAAACAAAAACTTGATAAATACCAGGCCAAATCATATTGATTCTATCATGGTGTGGAAAACTTAACAGAAGACAAAAAACAGTTGTTTTCAGCAGGAGTTCATAAAGCTCTGATAGTCTATTTTAAACTTGTCTATTTTATAGCGAATCATTCTGCTAGTATAACCTAGTTCTTCTGATGCTAAATTTATTTTACCATGCGCATGTTTTAGTGCATCGATGATCGAGTCTCTCTCAAACGCAGCCACACGTTTTTTTAAATTTCCTTTAGACTTGATCTCTTTAGCCTCTGGCATTTGAAGAGTTGCAGGAAGATCATATCCATGAATCACGCCTCCATGACTTACTATCACTGCATGCTCAATACAGTTCTCTAACTCTCTGATATTTCCGGGCCAATGATACTGCA
The DNA here is from genome assembly GCA_964472925.1 of uncultured Fibrobacter sp. Taxonomy (GTDB): domain Bacteria; phylum Fibrobacterota; class Chitinivibrionia; order Chitinivibrionales; family Chitinispirillaceae; genus JAAYPC01. The sequence continues at coordinate 5,222 of CAYYNL010000214.1, forward strand.
TCAACATGTTAATTGCCATTGTCGAAATTCTTCTTACCGGAATTGAAAGATTTTTTGAAAATTTATCCACAAAATGGTTAGCTAATGGAAGAATATCCTCTTTTCGTTCACGAAGAGGAGGAATAAAAACTGAAAACACATTTATGCGGTAATACAGGTCACTTCTGAAACAGAAGTTTTTAATCGCTTCTTCAAGATTCCTGTTGGTAGCAGCAATGATTCTGACATCTGATTTTATGGTACGATTTGAACCAACTCGTTCAAATTCTCTTTCCTGAAGAAAACGAAGAAGTTTTACCTGCATGGACTGGGAAATTTCTCCGATTTCATCAAGAAACAGTGTACCACCCTCGGCTTCTTCAATACGTCCGATTCTGGTTGTTAAGGCTCCTGTAAACGAACCTTTTTCGTGGCCGAATAGCTCACTTTCAAGCAGGTTTTCATTAAGAGCTGCACAATTGACCTTAACGAAATTATTCTTGGCACGGGGAGAGCCATAATGTATTGCAGATGCAATCAGCTCTTTACCAGTACCAGATTCACCTCTAATAAGAACGGTTGTATCGGTTTTACTTACCATATGTATTTTAAGGTAGATGTCCCTTATTGCTTTTGAATTACCGATCATGTTTTCAGGCCTGAAACTGTCTCCCAGAACATCTCTTAATCGTAAAATTTCACCTTCAAGTACATCACGTTCCAGTTTTGATGCTCTTCGCATTTTGACATCATTGGCAATCATACTGGAAACGATTGTCAGAACTTTTAATTCATCTTTAAGATTAAGATGCAGAGAACATGGAATATCAAAAGACAAAGTTCCTACAATTTCATTTTCTATTTTTATTGGTACACAAATAAAACTGAAATTACCAGCAGATTTATTTTTACGTCTGTGAATTCTGTCGCGAAACATTGGTTCATCAGAAATATCAGGAATTAATGCAGGAACACCGGTAGTGACAACCTGACCTACAATTCCCTCACCACTCATATAAAGGATATCTTTGTCGATAACTGTTGAAGTCGCTGTTACAGCTTCAATAGTCAGCATACTCCCATCATTTGAGAGAAGTAAGACAGTCCCACGAAGGTAAGATAAATGCTTTTCAAGTAGATTTAAAATCTCGGTAAGAATCTCTTTTTGGCCAGAATTTGTCGCCAGCATTTCTGAGACTAATAATAATGTTTCAATCTGACGGATATATCTCATGGGTCACCTTTAAATTTCATGCAGCTACTTATGCAAATAGTATACCAGCTCTAAAACGGGCAGGAAATAATAATTTTAAAACAAATTTGTATAAAATAAGGAAATTTGATACAGAAATAATCTCTTCTTATTGAAAAAGCTTCAATACGATGGCAAAAGTTAAGAGGCAGTAATATGATTGAAATTGTAATAACCTGACATAAGTTCATAAATGAAGAATTAAAAATAGCAGCTTAAATAATATGACTCGGATATGCTTCATAAAAAACATTTGACATTAATACGGCTTGATATGCGAAAAAATGCAGCCATCACCGAGATTGCGGAAATCATTGGCGAAAGCACACATCGTATGCAGAACAGCCAGGATGTTTCAGCTCTCTTTAAATTCGAGTCGCACCCATTATATTAATTGACCGCTTAGAAGATCGTCGATATTGATCAGTAGAAATCTGATATAAACGAAAATGCACAATGGCGAGGTTAAATTTACCTGAATTTCCCATCAAAAGGCACTTTAAATGATAAAAGGGTTATTTC
>CAYYNL010000215.1:0-6934 GCA_964472925.1 uncultured Fibrobacter sp.
GTTTTGCAGCAAAAAAAGCCAGGTCAGATTTTTCACCTGTAATAAGATAAGAGTCAGGAATGTTCAGACCAGCATACGTTTTTTCATGATTTCAGATATGCGTTCAATGTATTGTTTGGAAGCTGCTTTCATAATACTAAAATAATAGTAATTAAGGCTTAAAACTATGACAAAATACTAAAATGATATTACTATAAAAATAACATTAAGCAAAAATGAAGACAATAAACCTAAATTCTGCAGTTGAATGTGGCGCATTCGCGTAACTTATTGATTGCTAAGCCAATCAGGTATTTCGACTTTATCATCTTGTCGATAAAGCCTTCAACACCTTCAAGTCTTATCAATTCAATATGATACGAGACTACATCCACCCCAACTGCGGAAATTAGGATAAAAAATGATGTTAAGGAATAGGCAGAAAGAATAGGAAGTAAAAAAAGAGGCATTGCGAAACTCCTTTGCCTGACGCCAATCGTGGACGGTTAAGTCCACCTCAGTCCACACGGACTTCGAAGCAAGTAGACGCAATGCCTGCAGTTAAAAATTACAGGTACCAATGCTGCAAGTCTGGCGGTGAAAACATTGCCTGATGGACAAAATGGGGCATAAACCCAAATTGTCCAATAGGCTGTAAATACAATATTATGTGAAAAATGTAGTAGTAATTGTTAAACGTTTTTTATGTTTTGACAATTTTAAGCTATTTAACTCATTGAATTTTAGACAAATATTCTAATGGACACCATTAGGATTTTGTTGTAAATTTGTGAATTGTTCTAATGGACAATTTGGGATAAAAAAAGCCGGTTTTAAAGAACCGGCCTTTTCTGCATGTATTGATTATGACTTTTACTCAGGCAATCTTCTTGTCTTTCTTCAATGAGTAAACCGGTTGCGCCTGCTTAAGGATAACCTCCCGGTTAATCATTATTTCCCGGACATCATCCCGTGATGGAACATCGTACATTATCGGAATAAGTGCAGATTCCAGAACGGTTCTCAATCCTCTGGCACCGGTTTTTTTCTGGTGGGCTATTTTCACTACTTCCCTGAGAGCATCACGGGTGAAAGTGAGTCTTATTCCTTCCATTGAAAGGAGCTTCTGATATTGCCTGGTTAGTGCATTTTTCGGTTCTGTCAGTATTTTCAGAAGTGCTTCTTCATCCAGTTCGTCAAGCCCAAGGACCATGGGCAGTCTTCCTACAATCTCAGGGATAAGTCCAAACCGGATAAGATCATCAGGTTCAACCTTTCGAAGCACCTCACCGATCTTGCAGTGATTTTTTCTTCTTATTTCGGCATTGAACCCCATTCTGCTTTCTCCGATGCGTGATTCGATAATTTTATCGAGTCCTTCAAATGCACCTCCACATATAAACAGAATATCACGCGTGTTGATCTGGATCAGATTCTGCTCCGGGTGTTTTCTTCCTCCTTTGGGAGGAACACTTGCTACGGTACCTTCCAGAATCTTAAGCATCGCCTGCTGGACACCTTCTCCGCTTACATCTCGAGTAATGGAAGGATTTGCTGATTTACGAGAAATTTTATCGAACTCATCAACATAGATAATCCCTTTTTCCGCTTTTGCTACATCGTAATTGGCAGCCTGAAGCAGTCGTACCAGCATGTTTTCGACATCTTCGCCAACATAACCAGCTTCGGTAAATATGGTGGCATCAACGATTGTGAAAGGGACTTTCAGTATTTTAGCAAGAGTCTGGGCAATAAGGGTTTTTCCGGTTCCTGTGGGGCCCAGCATCAGGATGTTTGATTTATCGATTTCGACGCCATCATTATCATTTTGTGATCTTGAAAGAATTCTTTTAAAATGATTGTAAGCTGCTACACTTACCCCCATTTTGACTTCATCCTGGCCAATTACAAACTGATCAATAAACTCTTTAATTTCCCGGGGAGTAGGAAGGGTATCCAGGTTCAAATCCCCTGGAATTGAAGCTTTTTCTTCCCTGAGAATCTCATTACACATATCTACACATTCATTGCAAATGTGTACTGAAGGGCCGGTGATCAGCTTTCCGACCTCATCAGGTCCTTTTCCGCAAAAAGAGCATTTAATTCCCGGATAGCGGGATTTATTTGACATATTTTTTTATTCCCTGGTGGTTAAAATGTCATCGATAATACCATAAGCCTTAGCTTCTTCAGCAGACATGAAGAAATTTCGATCGGTATCCCGTGCGATTACTTCGATGTCCTGCCCGGAATGTTTCTGAATTATTTGGTTGAGACTGTTTTTCACCCTGATAATTTCTCTGGCATGAATAGCGATATCAGCAGCCTGACCTCCGGCTCCACCGATGGGCTGATGAAGCATCACGCGGGCATGCGGCAGTGCAAACCGTTTACCTTTTGTGCCTGCTGCCAGTAGAATTGCTCCCATACTGGCTGCCTGGCCAATACAGATAGTGGATACATCCGGTTTTATGAATTGAATAGTATCATAAATGGCCAGTCCGGATGAGACTATCCCGCCGGGTGAATTAATGTATATGGTGATATCCTTTTCCGGATCCTCATACTCAAGGAAAATCAACTGGGCCATAACCAGATCTGCAGTTGTATCATCAATATCTGAGCCAAGAAAAATAATCCGTTCTTTTAACAGACGGGAATAGATGTCGTAAGAACGTTCACCACGACCTGTCTGCTCAATAACCATTGGTACGAGCGGCATATTTTTTCCTTTCTTCTATGAATTATACCTCTCTTTATTATTAAACCGAAGCCTACTTTAAAAGAGAAGCAAAAAATTACTTTAATGTAAAGAACGCGCCGCCTGATGAAAACTATCGCGGCTTGATTGTTAAAAAAAGAGATCAGTCTTTCTTTTCGGGAGTATATTCGCCAATAAGATAGTCCAGAGTTTTCTGTTCCATAATATTTTCCCGAATTCTCAAAGTGGTTCCATTTTTACGAAACTGCAGCTTAAGCTGTTCGAATGGTTGATTATACATTTCTGCCAGATGTTTGATCTCATTGTCCACTTCTTCGGTGGTCGGTTTTATTTTCTCTTTTTCTGCAATAAAATCGATTATTCTCTGACGCTTGACAGCTCTCAGTGCAATATTTTTAAATTGCTCCGCCATCTCTTCTCTGGAAGGAGCATGAGTATTGGGAATCTGGTATTGCAGAGCCTGATGATAATAATAATCTATAGCCTGTTCGATACGCGCCGGTGGTACATCAAAAGGATTGTTTGCTATTAAAGTGTCAATTGCCTGATCGTGGGCTTGCTCTTTGGCCGCCTTCAAGGCTTCTTGCTGTAAATTTTTCTTAATCTGTTCTCTAAGTTCACTTTCACTTTTGAAGTTACCAATTTTCTGCAGGAACTCTTCATTGATTTCTGGAATCAATTTTTCCTGAACTGAGAGTATCTTGATTTGAAACTCACCATCTTTACCGGCGACTTGGGTGTCGGCATAATCATCCGGGAACTTAATTTTCAGATCGAGAATCTCATTTGCACTATGGCCGATAATACCTTCATCAAAATCTTCAATACGATTTTGGCCTCCCAGCTCTACGGGATATTTAGGAAAAGAGATGTCATTTCTTTCCTGACCATCGATAATTACTTTTAAATACTCAAGTTTGACATAATCGCCCTTTTGAGCAGGTCGCAATGCGTCTTTAAATTCAGCGAATCTTTCCTGCAGATTTTTCAGACTTCTTTCGACATCGCTGTCTTTTATCTCTTCAGGTTGCGGTTTAATCTCTAAATTATTGTAACCTTTTATGTCAATTTCAGGATCCACCTCAATTTCGATAGAGAAGGAGAGGGCTTCTCCCTCAGGAGTCTTCAGATCCTTAATTTTAGGCTGAGAGACGGGATTGATTTTATTCTGATCACAAGCATCTTTAAAAGACTTCTGAATCAGCTCATCTATTACTTCTTCCCGAATAGAAGATCCAAAACGTTGTTTTATCAATGCCGGGGGGACCTTTCCGGTGCGAAACCCCGGAATACTGATAGTGCGTTTTAAATCGCTGAGCTTTTTTTCAAAAGCACTGTTTATTTCCTGCTCTGGAACTTCAATATCGATGATACGTTTCCAGGATTCTGGTTCAGAAACGGTTGCTTTCAAAGATAAATCCTCCTGATATCTAATAGATTATAGCTGAAAATATGATCGAAATTGATGCGAAGAGGGGGACTCGAACCCCCACAGGTTACCCCACCAGATCCTAAGTCTGGCGCGTCTACCAGTTCCGCCATCCTCGCCAACTTATGCGGTAAATCTTTGCAAAATAACTAATTTTCAGCTCAAAACCAACTCGTAAAATTTTAATCCTATAAATAATTTTCAGTTTGAAACAAATTCATGTATAATAATCTTCGCTAAAAATTAGATTATGGCAGATCATATATTTTTTAAGGTAAAATAAATTCTCATGAACAAAAGCACACCAAAAATACCACTGCATGATCCCAGAGCTCACATCCGCATCAATAAACTCCAGGCTTGTCCAAACTGTTTCAGGCCAAAAAACAATTGTATTTGTGAAAAGGTCATCTCTTTTCAAAACAGAGTAAAAATCATCATTCTGCAACATCCACAGGAACAATATAAACTACTGAATTCTGCCAGATTGGCTCATCTTGCCCTTAAAAACAGTAAAATCAGAATCGGACTCTCATGGCCCAATCTTAAAGCTGTCACTGGTTCTGATCAGTCACCCTCCAACTGGGCTATTCTCTATTTGAATTCTTCTAAAAGCAGCAAACCATGCCAAATAATCGATCGCCACAAAAAAGAGATCCTGGATTGCTCTTTTCTTCAGGGAATTATTGCCCTGGATGGTTCATGGAAACAGGCAAAATCTCTCTGGTGGAGAAATCCCTGGTTTCTCAGGCTCAACCGGATAACTCTTAACCCTGATCATCCGTCTTTGCGCGGTCAAACCAGGGCTGAAGCGATGTCTACAGTGGAGGCTATCGCTATGGCTCTTGATTGCATAGGAGAGAATAAGGAAATATCAGAATCTTTACGTGCTCAGTACGCGCAGCTTATTGTAAGTACAGAGCTGACCCCTTGAACAGAAAATCAATGTATCATCAATACCAATGCTTATATTTATTGCGTAAACATTTAAAAAAGTTGGATCAGAGCTAAACATTACTTTTAATACCGGCCAAAAACTTTGTTGTCATGAATATCTATTTTAAAGGTTCCTCAGAAACAGATACTTTCGCCATTACTTTCGATGATGGGCCTAATTGTCATAATACTCCCAGACTGCTAAAACTGCTAAGTGAGTTTAATGCAAAAGCTACTTTCTTTATGACCGGACACAATGCTTCAAAAAATAAGGATCTGGTCAGAGAAGTCTCAGAGCAGGGGCATCTGATTGGTAATCATTCTTTAAATCATCTGAAAAAAATCTTTTTATCTCCTAAGGAACTCATATATGAAATCAAAACTGCCAAAGATATTCTTGAGGATATCACCTTAAAACCGGTTACCCTGTACAGACCTCCTTATGGATTCATCTCTCCTTTTCTGTTCTCTGTTTGCAAGGAATCCGGCCTAAAGATTATTATGTGGAGCCTTCAGACGCATGACTATCGTCGCGAAAAATGTCAGGTAATCATCAAAAGAACAATGAAAAAAATCAGAGCCGGTTCAATAATTCTCTTTCATGAAGGCCATTTCAATGATGTTTCTCTTGATTACTCAAATACCATCGATACTGTCAGATTCATTCTAGACAAAAGTTTATCGATGAAAATCAGACCTGCAACAGTTAACCGGGTTTTGGAATTTAAGGATTGATCGGATGGAAATCACAACCTGTCTTCTTTTAGCAACCGGAGCCGTTTACTTCATTTCTGTTTTGTATCTTTTTACCGGTTTATTCCGGCTTAAACATCAAAAAAACGATAAAATCCATTTCTGCTCTGTCATAGTCGCAGTTCACAATGAAGAGAACAATCTGGAGAAGTGCCTTAATTCACTTGTTAACCAGAACTATCCCTCAGACCGTTTTGAAGTGATAATTGCTGATGATCGCTCTGTTGATTCTACACCACAGATAATCAGCAGGTTCTGTCAGAAATATAAAAATTTCAGATCTGTATCTGTACGGCCCGGCGAGGATGCAATACCCAAAAAAACCGCACTTTTCAGGGCTTTGGATAATGCCAGAGGAGAAATTATTCTAAGCACTGATGGTGATTGTGAACAGCCACAAGGGTGGGTCCGGCAGATGTCATCCTGTTTTACTGACGAAGTGGGGATGGTTATAGGGCATGTCGCATATTTTAAGCCGCAAAATATATGGCAGGGAATAGATGCCCTGGACTATCTTACTCACCGGGCTCTGGGTGCAGCTTTTATCGGTGTGAATTCTGTTTACACCTGTACCGCTGCAAATATGGCGTATCGTAAAGTGATATTTGATAAAAACAGGGATGGTTTCAAAAAACTGAAAATCCGGCCTGCTGAAGACAATTTCATTCTCCATTGTGCAAAAAACTCAGGGTACAAAATTGCAGTGGCTACCGATTCCGAATCGATTATTCAGACACAGGGTGCAACAAGTTTCACTCATTTCCTGAATCAAAGATTCCGATGGGCTGCTTACGGGGGAAATATTACTACTCTGGGAGTAAAACTGTTTTTCATTCCGGCACTGCTTTTTTATCTGTCTATCTGGATTGCACTTTTCTCTGCCTTCTTTTTCCCGGACCTTTTCCCGGTGTTACTCTGGGTGATTACCGGAAAAATGCTCTGTGATTTTTTGCTTATAGCCAGATATACTTCCCTATATAAGATTCAGTATATGATCAGGTATTTCCTGCCCTTGTCTTTTATCCACCCGATACTGTCTCTTGTAGTTGCTCTTAAAGGTAATCTTTTTTCTTTTACCTGGAAAAACCGGCGATATACAAAAGAACACGAAATCA
>CAYYNL010000216.1:0-6905 GCA_964472925.1 uncultured Fibrobacter sp.
TTCAATAATTTCTGCTCTATGTTTTATATTTGCTGCTATATTCCAACTATCTCCAGCAGTTATTATTTGTGAAATATTATTAATGTATAATATTATTTTCCCAGATACCAAATAACCAGTTTGCTCTTGTACATGATTGTGTTCAGGTAATATTGAGCCTTTTTTCAATAAGAACTCTGTCATTAATGTATTTTCACCGTAACATAATGTCTTTATTTGTATTCCAGTAATTACTTCTGTGTATCCATCTGTTGACTTGAGTCCAAACATGTTAACCCTCTTACTAGTTGATAATATATTTTAGATAAATAATTGTTTTAAAATACTAATACAAAGACCAAGTATTATCGACATTGAACCGATAATAAAAATTGATTTACTATCTTCCTTTGCAGTAATTATTATAACGGGAATTGCCATACACAAAGATATAATTGGGCCTTGTGCCCACCATGCAATACCAGGAAGATCAATAAATACTACAATGAATGATATAAAGAAGTATTGTAGAAAAGCAGAGACATTTGCTTGGATTGGTATTTTCTGAAGTATCATCGGAATAATATCAATTATTCCAATAATTAATCCAATGATCATTGCTACAACATATTGGTTCATCTTTTCTTCTCCTCATCTCCGCCGCCCGCAGGGTCTTTCTAACATTATTATTATTATTATGCAGAACCATGATGTTTTTAAGAGCCATATGATTATTTTTTTTCCCATTCTGTTTTTCGCAGCGGTAATATTGCCACTAGCGGTTTTCGGCTATGCGCCTTTTTAATGGCATATAGCCGCTGTTGTGTGATGTCCGCCCCCGGAATCTATTTCTTTTTTAACACTTTTGCAAGAATAGTTTCCTTATCAATTTTTTTAGTGCAGAAAAACCAATCCTTACATTCTAATCCAGCTTCTTTTCCTTCCATTCTATCTTTAGCAGCATTACATGATCCGGCTGGAGAAATAATAACATCATCTCCAGGTCTCCAGTCCGCAGGAGTTGCTATTCCAAATTCATCAGCTGTTTTAAGAGCAATCAATGCTCTGTAAAGTTCATCAAAATTTCTTCCTAAGCTTAATGGATAATAAATTATTGCTCTTATAATCCCCTTAGGATCAATAATAAATACTGCTCTTACAGCTTTGGTATTACTTTCTCCAGGCATTATCATTCCATACTTTTTAGCTACTTCCATCGTGATATCTTCGATCAATGGGAATTTTACCTCAACATTTTTCATACCACGATATTCGATTTTTTCTTTAATTGTACGTAACCAAGCAATATGACTGTAAATGCCATCGACTGAAAGACCAACCAATTTACAATTAGCTTCAGCAAACTTTTCTTCCAGTGAGGCAAATGTCATAAACTCAGAAGTACATACTGGTGTAAAGTCAGCAGGGTGACTGAAAAGAATAACCCAGTTTCCAGAATACTGTTCAGGAAAATTAATATCACCTTGGGTTGTTACAGCTTTAAAGCTAGGAGCTTTATCACCGATTCTTGGCATAGCAACTACATTCGATTGATTTGATTGTTCCATTGGGAACCTCCTTTGTTGTTTTTTAAAAGAAAAACCATTCTGCCTAATAAGTAAAATCCTTTTGGGGCGGATTGCACATAACGGGTTGCGAGTATATGACGTTTGCTGGAGGCTTTGCGGAAGCAAATGTGGCGAAGTCCAAAGCGATAGCGAAGCATATACTCGCTGTTGGGCGATAGTTTTCGCGGCTCTTTTCTCTTTCGTTAAATTGCCAGTGGTTTTGTCTGTTGCCACAAGGACGTGGCAATAGACATCTTCAGTCCGTTATACCAGACCCAGTCTCACGTTGCCCTGTAAACACTCCCTCCGGAGCCCATTCATTCCATTCTTCATCAGAAAATAATATTTCCCAATTCCCCGAAGCTTGGCGATTCTGAAATATCCCTTCCATGGTGAGCGTAAAAGGAGAAGATTCTTTATATCCTGTCGAATCGGGCGGGTAAGAAGCCGTCCCAGAACAATTGAATATTAGCTTAGTATTATTTTTCGTTAATGTTCCGCTCATGATTGTGCAGGTGATCTCATTGCCATAGAAATTATACATCCAGTTTCCCGACACTGAAATGTCGCCATTCTCATGTTTTTGCAAACTTATATCTGCATTACTTTTTGTCTGCGGAACGGAAAGTTGCCATTCTTCGGTTACTATTACAGGTGAGCTGCTTGATACGGGGTCTTTACAGGAAAATGTGCCTATGAGCAATAATATGGAGATAAAAATAATGGGTTGTTTTATCATTTTTTGTTTCTTCCTTTTTTGAGGGGATCCAGACGGATTAATCCGTCTGGATCATGGTAAAAACATTTGATGTTATTTTGAGAGAGAAGACTGAACTATTACCTGCTCTTGTACCTCTTCTGCAATTGCCACCAGTTTTTCCCCATCTGTAACGATAACCATTTCTTTAAAGAGTCTGACAAAGAAAGCGTATCAATGTCATTATATCCGATATGGCATTCTATGGTATCGTATAAAACAGGTTCACCAGTAAGCATAACGGTTGATTCTGGTAATGTTTCCAACAAATTATTTGAAAAATTAAATATTTGGCCCCTTAACAAACCGATTTCAGGAGGAAGTTGTTTTAATTGACATTTGAACATTGAAAGATTCCTTACATCAATAAAAGAGTCACTCTCGATGATAATAATATCTATAGGAGCAAAATCAGTGGTAATTCCCCAAAATAACCTATGGCTTAACTGGTTTATTTCGTCACTTAATACAACTTTCCTGCTATTTGGAGAGGGTAATTTTAACCAGTAAACATCCTTAGTGTCAACGTGCGGTGAAAGGCTTCTGAAATCAAGATAATCATCAACCATCTCATCATCTTTCAGGCTGTATCCGTTTTTATTCAGAATAGTACGGATAATCCTTGCCTGGTCGTCAGGAATAAGACTCTTTCGTTCTCCATCGAAAATACAGCTAGTAAACAGTAGTCCAACGATCAGGAAAAGCAATCTGTTACAAATTGATATCACATTGCCCTCCTTGATTTTTTATTTACAGTTGTTAGACCGAACAATCGGGCAGAACCGGAAATGGTACTAGCGTAATCAATAATCCATATGTAAGCATCGGAGGTAATACCTGTTACAGTATGAGAATTGTTTGAAGGATTGAATATTACTTGCTGTGAGCTACCATCGGTGTATTCTCTTACCCAGATGGTAACACCATTGGCTGTAGTATACGTTTCATTTGAAATTGTACGAAAGCTTTCGGAACCATCAATAACAGTGATACAATAAACCATAAAATCTGTTACTGATAGATCATTATCAAATTTAAGTTGCGTAACTAGATATTTTTGGTTTCTATTAAAAATTTCCTGTGTTAATTGGAAAGATGTATCCGTAAGGGAGGGTGTAGTTGTAAATGCTTTACCACATATCTGTAACCTCAATTGTACAGTACCACCATTAGACAAGGTCCCCTCAAAACACCCTAGTCTCCCAGGGACAGAATCAGTAATTGAGGGTAGATTCCACGAAGAAGCTAATGCAATGTTGTTGATTGAACGTTCACTCTGCGGGAACTGGTCAATCACATAGAATGAATTGCCTAACTGGTACACTTCCCGCAAACCGTTGCAGTCTTTTTTTGTCTCAAAAGTTACGGAATAATGTTCAGGACTAGCTCCGCTTGCGGGATAATATTGGATATGGGGTAAACGGTACTCATAGCGAATCCGTGTTTGTACTCCGTTCCTGAATTTCCGGATTACTTCAGATTTGCCACCGCCATCCCCTTTCAGGGAAAAAACCCGACTTACCGGCAGCTACACTGGATATGATTCTTGTGTCAGTGAATATGCCGCTTTCACTTATCATATCGGCAATATCGCTTTGACTCATATACCGGTATCCGCTCATTCCAGCGTATCGTTGCGGGTTGAAGGGGTCATCATAGGTAATATCATGCTCTCCATCGTTAATACGTACCTCAACGAATCCGATATATGAGACGTTTTGCTGGAGCGTACTCGCGGAAGCAAAATGTCCCAGAAGGGCGAAACGACCGACAGGGATTGGAGCCATACATCGTGTTAGATGAAGTTGCCAGTGCTTATTTTTTTGAATAATCAGTTATGCCAAGCCTATTTTCAAATGGGTCTTCAAATTCAACTGCCATACCAGTTGGTATTTGAAAAGGTTCGGAAAGAAATTTTATTCCTTTTTCCTTTAATTCTTCATATTTTTCTTTAACATTATCTACTAAAAACCACATAGTAGGTTTCATTTTTTTGAATTTATTTGTATCCTTTATGATAATTGCTGGTTCCTGTTCCCCAACTTTAAAAGCCACCATACCTCTTTCAGAAAAATCAAATTTCACTGATAAACCTAAAATATTTTTGTAAAAATCCTTTGCTAATTCCAAGTTATTTGCTGGTAAGAAAAAATTATCATAATCTTTCATAAGATATTACCTCCTTTATTTATTGTTCTATATTAACACCAAGCTTTTTTAAACCTTCTTTTTCTTTTTCTGTTATTCCATATACAGTTGATTTTTCATCTTCTAATTTAAACCATTGTAATTCAAGTAAACGATCAAAAATAAGATCACCTAGTTTTCCTCCCAAGTGACCATAACATTTTTTTGCTTTAACAGCTTTTTGTGTTTTTTTCTCCATTTTTATTTACCTCTAAATAAATAAGATATAGAAATTATAACATTAAATCCTGACAACATTATGTCAAGTTTGATAAATTTAACATTTTTCAAGCACGGGCAATTTCATCTAACGTTTAACGCATGGCGAAGTTGCCGCCTATGATTTAAACCGCTCGACGGATTCCGCGGAGCGGGAGACAAGACGAGCGGTTTTCTACCGCCAGTGCTGCGGCAATTTGGGGCGGTCTTTCCGCCCGGCATGCGTGTGTTGGTTGCCTGTAAACCGGCCTTCTTCTGTTTTGTTGCCGCGAAATCAAATTTTTTAATATATTGGGTTGTACCAAAATCGAAACCTTTCTTAAGATACCGTAACTATTCGGTTGTAAACCCCAAAATATTACTTACATTATCGGGTTTGTTTGGACCAGCTACGGTTATTACGCGAACCCAATAATTTGTTCTTGATTGAAGACCAGTTATAGTGTAGAATGTGTCAAGCACGCCAGTAAACAATGTATCGAAATCACTGTTAACTGCATCCAAGGAATCATGAGAAAGTCCAACAGAGTACGAATATTGATTGCCAGCATTATTCCAACAAATTGTTGCACGGTCAATACCGACATCACAAACTTGTGGGATTACTCTAGGAGGCATTTCATTAACAATTTCATTACACGATATAAAAGAGATTACGGTTATTAATACTAGAACAAATTCTTTAAACCGATATCTGTTTTTCATACTACCTCCACATCATATATAGATTTCCGGTGTTCTTATACTCGTAGGTATCCGAACCGTATTGTGCATCAACACAAATCCATTCTCTTTTACCGACACCAGCATTGTACCATCCATAATTGGTGAGATACCACATTTCGCGATTGTACCAATTCCAGACATATTTCCTTTCAAGATATTTCACCCCTTCAATCGTGCCGAAATGGTCTGTCCATCCATCACGATCCGAGTCAAAGGCAAACCCGCAAAGGCGCTCGGAACGTATGTGACTTAGAGCTGTTTTGCCTTTCGTAAAATCACCTCCAAGGTCTTGATCCATATGAACATCATAACCAAGACGATCACCATAGAGTTCCCCACCATTTTCCAGCCCATTGAGTGTTGTAGATGTGACTGACGAGCCGTATTTAGCCCCGCAATCAACACCTATCTGAAATGTAATATCCTTCACCGGTTGCTGACCACAGCCAGATAATCCTGAAAGCGGATTCAAATCCACTCCATTAAAAAGCTTCGTTTTGCCGTTAAATTGGCGATGATAGGCATATATCATAGTAACACCTAAAGGCCCACACCCCGAAAGCATACCGGCTTCGTTAGTAACCTGATACCATTTCGGCAAGTGCCACCCCGAAGAAAATGTATTATTCAACTCGTCGCTCGTCCATCGATCAGTATACGCTGCTTTTGACAACCCTTGCGGGTATTTTTTCAATGCTTCTGCAATAAGACTGTCTTTGGCATGTAATTGCTTTATCGCAGATTTAATGTAGAGCGAATTAACGCCATCAGCTTGTTGTACCCTTTGTCTGAATTGTGCTCGGATGTTTTGTAATCTGGTGTTGTCTAAATTTTTCCCCTTCCTAAATTCACCCGTCCCATCAAATCCGCGGGCAATTACTGGAATACCATCACCCAACCCTTCTGCTGTTTTCTTCTCAGCAAGCATTTCAAACCAGTTGTGACGAAATACTTGTAGATTCTCAACAGAAATGCCGGATTCCTTTGAGAGTTCCTCCGATGATGTTTTCCCTTCGGTGCTGTACTGCGGTATCAAAACATCTGTCTGATTGATATTCACAAGAACATACCCTGCATCAACCCCATTAATCTGAACCTTACACTCGTAATATGAAACATCTTCAACTCCATCCAATTAAACCGGAAATGCATCAACGATCTTCCCATTTGTACCCCATTCGGCATTCGTTTGCATTACGCATTCAGATTTCAAAAACGCGGTTGCCAATCTGATAGCACGATTTTTCTGTGTAACATTTGGAAGTCGCTTTGCCAGCGCCTCTTCACTCAATTGTGGTTCAGAAGGTGACAGGGCATTTTCTGTAGAACAGCCATACATTATTGGCAAAATGAGTATGCCAAGTGAAAACAATAGTTTCAAACAGATCTTCATTTGAGTATCCTTTCAATAAACGTAACTATTCAGGTAGCAAATTCAAAAATCTGCTGTAAGGATCGAAACATTTGCC
>CAYYNL010000217.1:0-6879 GCA_964472925.1 uncultured Fibrobacter sp.
GAACCGTAAGATATTGATGCAGAAAGGTTTGAAGTCTTTGAAGGTTTTATCTACTGGTGATAAGACCGAAAGGACTGAAAGCCTTTATGCGCAATAGATTACGTGTTATCCGCGTCAATATACTGCGGTTTTTAGGTTTAACAGCCCGTTTTCGATCGCCCGAAAATTATTGATAGAAAGAGTGACTCTCTGATGGAGACGACTTCGGTACAAGAAAATTCCCGTGCGGCAAAAGAGCCAATAAAAAATGATGATTTTCAAAAGGTAATAACTGCACTGAAAAATGCTGCCAAATCTAATCCCGACCCGGCTCAGATCTACTTTGAGTTAGGTAATGCATATCGAATTTATGGAGATTTCCAGAACGCAGCCGAATCGTTCACTCA
Organism: uncultured Fibrobacter sp.; assembly: GCA_964472925.1. Lineage (GTDB taxonomy): Bacteria > Fibrobacterota > Chitinivibrionia > Chitinivibrionales > Chitinispirillaceae > JAAYPC01. The sequence goes on from CAYYNL010000217.1 coordinate 387, forward strand.
GGCAATAAAGGTTAAACCGGATTTCTTTGCAGCATATTTCAATAAGGCATCTGCGCTTAAAAATCTGAGACGATTCGATGAGGCTTTGGATTGTCTGAATAAAGCAAAAATGCTGAAGCCGAATTTTGAAGGAAATTACCTAAGCCTGGGAAATATTTACATGCTAAAAAAAGATCTTAAAGCTGCCAAAGATCACTTCTGTGCTGCTTTAAGAATAAAACCGGATCTGGCAGAAGCCCATTACCATCTGGGGATGATCATGCGCAGATGGGGTTTGCTTGACGAAGCTGAGATCTGTTATAAAAATGCATTGAGGTTCGATCCGGGCAATATATCAGTTATGCTGAATTACGGTGAGTGTTTTCTTGCTATGGGAGAGATCGCATCAGCGATAAAGTTTTTTGAGGAAATACTGAAAAAAGATCCTTATAACATTATTGCCATTGATAATCTGCTTTTGTGCATCAACTATGATCCAGCCTGCAGCAATGAGCAGATTTTTTTTATGCACAGAAGCCTCTCCCAGAGATATACCAGTTCTGAGATCAATGTCAAGTTTAACAGAAACACAGAAAAAACATTGCGTATTGGTTATCTGTCTTCTGATTTCTGTAAACATCCTTCAGCAACTATCCTTTTGCCGCTTTTCAAATATCATGATAGAGAGCAATTTCAGGTGTTTGCATATTCTCAGACTATCTATGATGACCAGAAAACAGCAATGTTTAAAGAACTGGCGTATCGCTGGCGACCTGTTGAGAACCTTGATGACCACAAGGTATGTGAACTGATAAGGAATGACAAAATCGATATCCTTGTTGATTGTACTGGACATATGTCTGGTAATCGTCTCGGGGTCTTTGCCCTCAGAGCAGCCCCGATTCAAATAAGCGGTATAGGGTATCCAAACACTACAGGTTTACAATCAATGGATTATCGTATATCGGATGATATCACAGATCCTCCGGATGAAAAGTCCTGTTATACTGAAAAACTGATTCGTTTGGCGCATGGATTTTGCTGTTATGAACCAACTTCAGACCTTCCTCCAATTGGTCCATTGCCTTGTAAAGATACGGGATTTATCACTTTTGGATCAACACATACACCTTCGCGCTTGAACAGGCAGGTAATCAGGCTGTGGTCCGAAATATTGAAAGCAGTTCCTGGTTCCAGGCTTTTGATTTTCAGAAATACCTTATCTAACAGAGTTATCGAACGGTTAAGCGGCTGGTTCACTGAGTCGGGTGTCGATGTCTCAAGAGTTACTTTCCAGAACAGGGTACCGGAGCAAGGATATCTTCAGGTTTACCAGTGGATAGATGTCTCATTGGATACCTTTCCCTGGAGTGGGCATGTAACTGCCTGTGAATCGCTTCAGATGGGTGTTCCAATCATTACTTTGAAGGGAAAGCGTTTTGCCGGGCGTATGGTTAGCAGTGTCCTTTTCAGGGTTGGATTACCAGAATTTATAGCTGAGACAGAAGATGAATATATAAGAATTACACGTGAACTGGTTTATTCAAAAGACAGACTTTCAGAGTATCGTGCTACTTTAAGAAAACAGGTTTTTGATTCCAGACTGTGCGATTGTCAGGGATTTGTAAGATGTCTGGAGGAAAATTACAGAAGATTGGTATTGGGGTGATCTTCTGCAAGATCATGGTTGACTTCAACAAAAACCAGACTACAAAATTATAGTCTGGTTTTTAATAAAAACAGGAAGGAATACTGATTATTTTGTAATGGTAATCTTGGCTTGCTCTATACCATTTACACCTTCAAGTCTGGCCACGTAAATTCCTGCACCCAGCGTCGCTGGTAATGGAAGAGAGACTTTTGTTTTGGCCTGCTGTTTAGAGAGATTAAAACTGGAAACTACTTTCCCTCTGAGATCTACCACTATCAGCTTTCCATTAAAGGAATTTTTCAGGACCAGTGCACGCGTTGTCGGAAGATATTCGATATTGAAACGCTGGGTAATGGCTGCGGATTTTTCTGTGCAAGGATTATCAGGCTTTACTGCAACTTTTTGTAAAGCAGCCAATTCCTTGAGATTCTGTGCTTCAATGTCGTACCATTTCTTTGCAGTTGCTTCCAGTTGTTTATATTTCTTAGCATCGGAATCTGACATATAACTGTCGTAGCTTCCAGCATGTGGTGCTTCAAGATCGATCCAAGTGGCCAGGATTTTTATTTCATTAGGGCTAAGCTTGACACCCTGATGGCCTGTCAGAACATTTTTTATCATTCCGCTTTTTACTGCGCCATGAGAGTAGGGGGGGAGCTGTGGTGGCTGAGAGAATATGGAGGCGATTTGAATGGCCTTGTTGCTAAGAGAACTGCCAATGCCTTTCAGTAATGAGGTATAAGAACGGGCAAAGGATTTTTTAGCGGAGGAATTATACTCCAAATCACCACGAAGATCGAAACCGGACTTATGGTTAGCACCATGACAGCTAACGCAGTGTTTATCCAAAATCGGTTGGACAAATTTTACATAATCAAACGGTTTGCCTTCGATTCCCAAAGGCTTGTCAAGCTCCTGAACACCGGCATCACGTGCAAGGAAGGATTTTGGTACTGGAGGGGCTTCTTTCTTATTTTCATGGCACCCGTAACAGGGGAAATTTTCTCCTGGCATCAGGGTAGACCAACTGCGCATACCGGCAATCATACATCCATTGGAATCCAACACCTGAAAATAGACAGGTGTTCTTGCAGGAACTTTAAAAGCAGCGGAGCCATCCTCATAAACTTTTGCTTCTCCCAAGACCTCTTTTGCATCCCATGACGCTCCCCAGAGAGAGACTGGACAAATATTTGGAGCTGAAAAGACTACACCTGATGGCTTACCACCAGTAACCTGCCCTGCGTAACCTTGATCACATGCACCAGTAACCCGGTATATGAGTTTAACGACCCGAATTGATTTCGCGACACCGCTGCTTTTATCTATACCTTTCATACCAGCACCGTAATAAACATCATTTATGGTATAAGTACCCATGCTGTCGTTATAATTTGCCTGTTCGAAAAGCCGCACAGGTTTACTTCCCCAGATCTCTTCCCATGGTGCAACCACCACCGGAGTATGAAGGGATTGATCTCCCCAGGCAAGGAGTTCGCGGCTTTTCCCATCTATATGCTTCAGGTAAATTCTAAACTTGCCAGAATTGTTCATCGAATTTATAGTGTTTATTTCAGTTTCATTACGGTAGGAAACAAGATACCACTCTTCATTAAGAGGGTAGGGATGTGCAGAATTTCTAATTACGCCTCCGAATGCCCATTCATCTTTGTCACGAGATTTCGTTTCACGTGGTGGGCTGACCATTTTGACATGTTCAGCTCCGTTTGTAGCTGAATGATTGTCAATTACACATACTTCCCCGGAGTAATTACCATGATGTCCGCCAGCAATTGCGAAAAACAAATTGGGATTTTTGGGAACAGGTCGGCTATGAAACAGGTTTAGCGGCCAGATTGTTTGGTTTCCGAAAACTTCTGTCTGGCGGGAACCATCGGGGTTCATCGAAAACAACCCCATTACATTCGATATATCACGGTCATTATACTCCCATCGGTCGTAAAGAACGGTACCGTCAGGGCAGAGAACTGGATAAAATGTATGCACCTGATCGAAGCCTACCTGACGCATGTACCTACCGATGCTGTCCATTACAAACATATTGGAGGTAGGTTGCCATCCGCAATCGATGACACCAAAGCAGCGTGTGGAGCTGAACATGATGTCCCCATTAGGCAGATAACATGGTTCAAAATCAGACACAGTTACACCTGCAGGGTTAAAGGTAAGCTGTTTAACTGATTGTGGATTGTCTATTTCCATCTCAAATAGCCTGTAGCCTGTGCCCTTGCCATTGCCCGAGACTGCAAAACAGACCTTTTTGCCATCTAGAGAAATACAGGGATCCTTTACGCAAGCATCATTTTTCTTTAAAATTTCCTTATACTGCGAATAGTAATTTTCAAACTCTAACAGACAGATGGAACCATTTGCTTTAAAAGCTGCATCTGTTACATCAGAAGGACCAACATTAACCCAGAATCCAATGGCAATATTACCGATGTTGTGATGTTTGGCAAACAAGATTTTCTTCAGGAAAGGAAACTGCTTCATTCGGTATACCCGTCGCCAATGGCAGGCACTTTCAAATGAACCATCACACTTATCAGCATATTCTTTTGGGAGAGAAGCTTTTATTTCTGCTGCTGTTTGGCCCTGATCTTTCCAGTCGTCAATGATCTCCTGCGGAATACTTTTGGGCATTGTTTCATCGATTTCTGCTTCTGTACCGGTCACCAGAACAAAACTGGTTATTATCGCAGTAAGTACAATACTCTGCAGAAATGGTGATTTCAAAGAGAAAAACACTTTTTTAATCATACTCCCCCCCCCGTGAGGTGAATTTTAGGAATTTTCCTGTTAAAACGTTTAAAAAATTGATTCTTGTTTCTTTTTATCTCGATCTAAACCGTATAATTTCAAGGTGGGCAAAACATCAGAGCCACTAAACTGCAACGGCTCTATACGATTCACACCCAAACAACCCTAAAATACAGGTTTAATAAATTTGTCTATTCAAGTACGATAATCGTTCATTATAATAACAACTTTTTATCCAAAAGTATTTCCGTTTTAAATTGTATCCATGTCTGGAGATTAAAATTATAGTCCCAAGGGACCACGTTATTGCAGTTACCTTGACTTGTAGATTTGCAATAAAAAATGAGTTAAGCCATAATTTCAGCGTACTGTCACTATTTTTCCCGTGTAGAGCGGTTTTCGATCAACTGTCTCTATTCGTATTATCCGGCAGTATGAATAGGCAGTATTCAAAATTAGCCTGCCTCCTTTGAGGCTAACTGGAGAACGGGACAATTGTTGCCCTGAGATGGAGTAGGTAGTCAGGAATACTTGTTTATTGTAAGAGCGGGGCAAACTGATTTGTACTTTTTTTCCATTAATAACTAATTCAGTTGTCCTGAGACCGCCTGATCTTTTATCGATTCCACTTTCAGCATGAGATACAATTACTGTGGTCTGAGTTCCTTCACCAGGTTCCAGATAGAAAGTGTCAACAAAACAACTTATAAGAACCTGGTATTTGCCATGAAAACCGTTGAAAAAGTATTTACCGGAATCATCAGTGTACCCTCCTTCTACAGTTTTCCATTCGTTTCGGACTTTCCTCCAACGCTGTCCTACAGGAGTTTCGTTTCCCAATGAATCGACAAAATAACTGGTGAGATTACTGTCTGAATCGGATGATTTATACCAGTTCTCCATAAAAATGCCTCCCACATTGGGATTAGCAAAACAGGTACGCATCAACTCCTCGATTTTGTCCGCCCCCTCATTAATATCAAAACTGAAGTCCACCTCAGTCAGCCATACCGGCTTTCCGAGTTGCTCTGCAAGATAGTTAATCTTAGGCTCATAGGAGCTTTTTACCATGTTAGTCCCGAAATGTCCTTGCATACCAATTATGTCAAATTTGCTGCTCAGTGGTTTGAATATGCTGATAAATTGATTAGCAACAGTCAGATCATTTGATGTGATAATGTTGCAATGGTTGATAACAAGAGCGGTACCTGAATCGGTTTCCAGAGCTTTGTCCATAACCCAACCAAAAATGTTCGGATCACCGCTTTTGGTCTGAAGCATTCCACTGGAAAGAAAAGAATCGTTTTGTCCCTGACAGTCCTCGAAAATGAGATCCCATTGGTTTATTTTACCTTTGAAATGATTCATTGCAGTATCTATGCGCTCCTGCATAGCCTGTTTGAATGCAGCAGGTTCCAGACCACGTGCCCACTCAGGAATACATTGCTCTTTTCCGTTTGAGAAGAGGCTGCTGCTTCGTATGGGGATTTGCTTTTTTTGCATCCAGTCCACTAGAAAATCTGCTTTTGAGAAATCATGATCGCACTTTTCAGAACATCTGGTCACATATTCCCACTTTATCTCTTCTTCAATAGCACCGTAATCGAAATAGCTGAGAAACTGTTCCCCATATCCCTCTTCCGTGGTGTCTAATTCTTTAGAACAGATTTTACCACCGAATGCGAAATCGTTGCTTAATTGGCCAATACCAATCAATGTGACAACCGGTGCACCATCACTGGTAATAATTTTTAATTCACAATCGCGTTTTCTGTGGGTGTAATCATAGTTTTGCGCATAGGTTAGGGTAAAAAAACTGACCACAATGAATAGCAGGATAAAGTAAGTAGTCTGATTTTGTAAACCCATATTTCTCCACATAATCTTACGAAGTCCCCCAAGTTGTTTAATGACGTCTTATAGTGTAAGTGGCACGTAAATCTTGTGATTCAAACAAATTGAAATAACAGATTTAATATAAACAAAAAATCAGAGATGTTTTAATTCTGGATGATCCTAAAAACAGTAGTAGGTGACGATGAAGAACCGTAAGATATTGATGCAGAAAGGCTTGAAGTCCTT
>CAYYNL010000218.1:0-6776 GCA_964472925.1 uncultured Fibrobacter sp.
ATGGAAGAACATCAGATGAAAACGAGTAATTTGCATTCTGTACCGGACAGACAGCACCTTGCTGCAGCGTTATTTTCTGTGATGATATAGCAAAGTCGGAGCATTTTGCATAATTTCTCAATGTAATCTGTCCTCTGCTCTCAATACTGCCTACCTTTGACTCTACTCCAGTTGTAACACCGTTTCCACTCCCTGATCCAACAGCACAATTATCTGTACCGCATATAAGTTTAGCCCTGTCAGCAATATCAACTTGATTTAAGCCATAAACAGCATAACCGGAGACAGAGTTAGGAATAATCACAGGATCACAATCTCCTGAGACACTATTTGCCGTAACAGTAGTACCATTAAGATGCCATACAAGAGGGCTTCCGTCAAATTTGACTGAAAAGTCATTACTTTTATTACCAGGTTCGAATCTTGAGGTACGGTTCAGAATGTCAACAGTTTTACCTTTATATATAAATTTATTTTTACTACCGTGTGGCAATACCACAGTTTCATCATTGGGGTTATTATATCCAAAGAATGCCGTATAAGTACCGTCACAATTATTTATTACTTCGTTTAAAACTGGTATCACCTGACTCCCATATTCAATAATTTTATTTATTATAATTACTTTAGCGGTTCCGGGATCCTCTGTTGGTGAACCAGTCTGTCGATGAATTACTCCAATTATGACATCCTGTTTACCTATCATAGTACTTCCAATGTTAATAAATGTATTACCATTATCAATACTATATGAACCAATAACATTACCGGTATTATCCCTTTTAATTCGCAACAGCAAACCAGATATCATTTCTTGTGATACTCTTGATATTTCTACTTTAGGAGTACCCCTGACTGTTCTTGATGTAAAGATTATGTTTCCATCATCATCAACGACGATCTCTGCCATTACATCGTCATTTATAGTGCTGTTTCTTATTGCGAGACCAATCTCAGCATTATCACCAGTGTTTTTAAGAGAATCCACACGTATTGTCATTTCCACTGGAGTGCAATTGCCAAGTGTATCTCCCTTTACCGAATAGTACGAGATGTTACCTTCATCAGTTGTAGGGTCATTATCATCTTCACTGTTTTGGGTTGTTTTTGAAACTTTATTACCATCAATATCAGTGATTTCTTCAGGTTCAAATATACCTAACTTATCATCAATCAATACTGGAATATGGTTTTCATCACGCTCAATAGTTATAACGAAATTTGTGTCGTGCTGGGTAGTAATATTTCCTGCCTTATCCTTTGCCACATACTGTACAGTATATTGCCCACCTGGAAGATCAGGGATACTAAATAATCTGGCCCACCTATCAATTATCCATTTTTGGTTTGCGAGTATTTCACAGGTAACAGGATCTATAATGTTGTCGCCAACATCTATTCCATTAAGTTCTGAATTAATGTATTTGTCATTATCAAAATCATCTTTATATGGAGGAATTGAGCTTATTCTATAATATCCGCCTGGTATATTTGAGAATATATCACAATTATTATATTTTGCATGAAACAGAATTTCAAATTCACTTGTTTCAGAGTCAAATTTATCGCTGAAGTAACCAGACAGATCTGCAGGTCCGGGCCTGAAATTCATTAAGAATTTTGTTGTTGTGCGTTTTAAAACAGGCTCTTTAGTGTCGAAATCATGCCAGTTCTGAAGAATTGTAAATGATGGTGGAGTTCTGTCTACTATAAAATAAGCTGGTTCACTAAAAACTTCATCATTTGTACTTTCGACACCTGCAATGTCAAGACCATTGATAGTAACACAGTAAAGACCATTTGGTGGGGGATTATTCTTATCAAAGATCTGCTTTTCCTGGTTTACCGTAAAAGGCCATATATAGGTTATATCACCAAAAGTTACAGGATCACCATGTCCATCCTTTTTATAATCATCGACAAAAAGAAGTTTATCATGTGGTGAATGCTCATCTCCATTTACCTTATAAACTCTTATCTGTATTTTTTTAGGTTTATTAAACAGACTCTGTAAGTTATCTGTAATGGAAAAATTTATCATAACAGGTTCTGATATTAACTTTGAAATTGTATCATCATCATATTTTGGTGAATAATATGGCATTCTTGTCATCTCAGAAATATCATCATCGATATCTGTATACCCATCGAGATCATTATCAATTCCGTCACATTCGGGACGTTTCACAACAGAAGTGTTCGTATTAGAATTGTTACATTGCTCAACTACTTCGACACACTCTTCTGAAGACGGATCTAAACCTGCAGCAGTACAAACGGTATCGCAATCGACCTGTTCAATTCCGGTTCTTATAATACAATAGTCACTACCATTTGCAATTCCATCATCATTATAGTCACCTTTTAAAGGAGGATTAAATAATCGAATTTCGACTTTTTCATTATCAATATAAAATGGGATATATGCATTTGACCAAGTTCCTTCACTTTTGTCAACAAATCTGAAATGTAATAACTGTTCAGTTGTTACCATCCCACCGCTCTTTCTAAGATAGGATGGATCAAGTTTGAAACTACCCAATAAATGTAAATCCATTAACGGGTTTTCTGAAAGACAGAATTCACCTGGATCAACAATATTACAAGCGGTAGCCTCTCTAAAATGCAATTCATTAGGTGGCATACATGGATCGGCTTCTCCAGCTTTAATAGAGATCCCATCCCTGTCAGAAGGAGCTGTGCTCCGTAAAATTATATCGTTAAAGCCGAAATCAATTCTTTTTGACTCATTACCATTAATATCCCAGCGCATCGGTTTATTAAAAAATATGCTTTCTATTCGATGACCGTCCCTGTCAGCTTCAAATATATCCAGTGATTTTCCGCAAATAACTTTAACAGTGGCTATAATAGTATCTCTGTTTCCAAGTGATGCATCATCATCAAGAAGGCTTAAAGGTTTGGCGATTATTTCAATGTTATTCTCCCCTTCATTAATATCACAAGACAAATCCGGCGTAAAAAACCAGCTTCCCCCCGGCCAATCCTTATCGTTAATAAATCCATTTCCGTCTCTATCAATACTTCTACTTGCCCATTTTCCAAAATGAGTACCAAATTGCATTTCATATATTTTTCCATTCACAACTGCACACATAGCAACCTGGTTCATAAAAGCATTCTTTATGTAGCCCACAACTTTAACTGCCTTACCGGATGCATTATTTGTTCTAATCACATCATAAAACTGATCTTTTTGAGGCCATTTAAGTGCCGGATCTGAATTATTCATTCCTTTAAAACTTGCAATAGGATGCAATACGACACAATCATTGGGAAAAACAGCATCTTCATTAACTTTTTCTCTGGGAATGAAAATAGTTGTATCATTTTCATCAACCATAGAGATCTGATTTTCGCCAATTACATGTGTTAGTTTGAGCTCAGGTTTATCGTTAAGTTGTTTGATAACTTTGTCTTCAACAGTTTCAGGCATACATGAATGAAACGATTTCCAACTGTATTTCTTAAATTGTTTATACCGCGTTGGATCTACATCATTATAAATTGATGTCATTTTCTGACTGTTAACCGATACTATTCCATCAGACTCAAAAAACCATTTGGCAAGCATAATGGTTTCAGAAGTCAATTTTCCTGATACATAAAGGTTTTGTGGTCTGCATGTAAAAACGAATACGCATTTAAGAGCTTCAAACACGAACCATGACGATGGAACTGATGCTATTACAGAAAATATTGCACCCCAACCATCCATTATTCCTATGTAATTTACATAATTTATTTTTTTTGAAGCATCAGATGAGAAATATGCATAATTTGTCTGGTCAGACAATGCCGGAGCTATTCCATTGCTTTTTGTTGACTGCAAGAATGCACTACCCGGTGCCATACTTCTATTTAACGGTGTGCCGGTCGGACAAAATTTTTGCACAATTTCTTCGTTTATAATCCATTGCAGCAAAGGTTTCATTAAAAAGTAACATACTACACCTCCAGGAAAAGCCGTTAAACCTTCAATGAGTGGTTCAAATGCTGTTAAAATCAGATCTACAGCACGATACTGATAAATTGAATACTTCGTTTCAAATCCTACATCCGATCTACTCAATGGAGAGCCTTCAAAGGGTGTATCGATTGTAATTACTTTATTAACATGGTCTGCCAGCCTTACACCTAAGCCATTAAGATAGTACTGGTCAATGGGATGCTCTTTGCTTTTTCCATTATTATAGTAATGTTCGTCATTTGCAAGAGCATTTGTAACAATCAAACCTCCATTACTGTGACAAACGATGTCAATTTTAGCAGTGGGATCATGGAGCCATTTCCAATCACCATAATATTCATTAAGGAGCTGAACTATACGCATACGGACAAGTTGAGTCTGCCCGCCATACGGGCTTCCGTAGATTTTCCCAACACGATTCTGAAATTCTGTTAATTTATAGCAGGAATTAGGGTTTGCATTACAATCGGCGCCGAAATATGGACTTAATATTTTTGCTTCTGTTGCATCATCAGATTCATAGGCATAATTTGATGAATAACTTTCGACAAATGTATGATTTAGCCCTGTATAGCTTCCATCTTCTTCATATGGGAATATCCTGGCTGCATTAAGGCTGCCCCAATATGAATCAGCATCTGATGGAGCATAATCTTTATATTTCGACGATCCTGTTCCATGGATTTTTTCATAAATTTTATACACAAGTGTACTTTTATCCGAATAATGGTCCTTTCTTTTTGTTGAAACAAAAACTTCGTCTTTTTCATCTTCTTTGTAAGTCATATCTCCAAATGTTTCAGGTGTAGCATTATACCCATGCACTGCCAATACCGGATAAGGCCGATAGTAGAAATCATCCATAGGTACAGTATTATCCAGACAGCCACCACCACATGAATTGGTTGCACTGGCTGCTGTGGCTGTTAAAGTTCTACTGTCCAGGTGCCATGTTATATGAGTCCCGGTAAAAACTATACTGAAACTACCCTTTGATCCTCCCGCGAAATCAACTGGTTGCATTGTACTAGCAATTTCTTTTTCTCTACTATCTGTAAAATAATTAACAACCGGTTTCATTGAAGACGAGGACAAATTTTCATATTCAAATTCTGCAGTATATGATCCATCGCAATTATTTGTAACATTGCAGGACGTTAATTCTATAGCATAACAAGCTGGATGCACAACTTCGTATCCATCCAAAATAACTTTTATGTTTTTAAAAGAGGTTTCATCAAGTAACTCACTTAAATTCAAATAGATATCACTCCAGCCAGGTTTAAAAGTAAAAATTTTACAAGTATCGCCTTTGGATAACTTTTCCAGCATATATGATTCTTTATGATTTTCAACTATTACCTGAAATTTTTCTGTACCATATTCCAACTCTACATCAAATGCGTTGGGATTTCTTATGTATATTGGTAAGATATCACACGCGTACCATAATCCTGGTCCACTCACTCTCAAATGTTCTCTTCCAAATGTTTGGAATATAAGACCCAACAGAGCAATAACAATCCAATTTCTGAACATACTAACTCCTAATAATATTTTTCAAAACAAGCGAAAAAAGCTGTCTTTTTTATTGCATTTCTTATATTCATCAATTTTTATTCTTGAAAAACCGATAGATCCCATTACTGTGTTAATCTCTTGCACGACAAAATATTCTCCAAATTTCGTATACTTATATCCGGTTTGAAATGACCCGACTCCTGGGACATAAAACTCCATGCGCATTATGAGGTAAGTTTTTGCATCTATATAGAGAGAAAGTGGAACTTTTTCTGTACCACTGGCAATATTTAAATTTATAACTATAAGAGCTGTGTCTTGACGGCTTATTTCGAATTCCTGATTTTTTAAAAAAGATAACAGATCAGGTGAAGAAAATGTGTTTTTCCCACCCTGGCTTCCAGGTAAACCGTTTTGTGCGGTAACCGAACGGGTAATATCGCCATTTGAAGATTTTGTCCAACTTGTATCCCCATAAGAACTGACAACCATTTCAGAAACTTTAAATTCTGCTTTGGTCTTGTTTGGTGGTGAAAAATAGAAAGTACCGGAATCACAAATTGAATTATTATTAAAAGAAATTTTGGATGCAAAATTTGCAGATATGCAGAAATTTACAGTCTTGGATTTTTTGGCAACCTGCTTTATAAGTTCACTTTTTGTAATAGCATTAGTTTGAATAGCGAGTAAAAAACAAATACTGCTGACAAAATATCTTACCATATTCATCATTGGCTCTCATGTCATTATGTAATTGATGTGACATCTTATTGAACTACTTATACTTATCAGATTTACTAATGTATTATAATATTAAAATGAAAATCAATCTCTTTTATCATAATTTTTATCTATTAACAAAATCAGACTTGTTATTTTAACAAATCAGCATAAATTTGGTTTGTTAAATAAATTTATTCAGGTAGTTTGAATGTATACAGAAAAAGTCAGATTATTGTGATTAATAGCAGATATGTAGTTTTATCTTGATATAATTGTTCTATTTTGGAAAATAGCTATGTTTGTTTTACCCTGATTTTTATTAATTCCATTATATGTCGAAATATTTTATATTAAGATCTGATTATAATGCTAAAGATTCAATCTTTTAGAAAAAACGTAAATATGCATATACTTTATACAAAACCCATTTTTGTCTGTTTGACAGTTATAATGTGCACAGCCGGTTTATTTGCCGGGGATTTTGTTGAAGGAAAGTTTATCGCTAAATTTAAACCGCATATATCGATTAAAAACCACCAGG
>CAYYNL010000219.1:0-6771 GCA_964472925.1 uncultured Fibrobacter sp.
CAAGGACTTCAAACCTTTCTGCATCAATATCTTACGGTTCTTCATCGTCACCTACAGCGGTTTTTAGGTTAAATATAAGATATTAAAATTAGATTTATATGTCACTATTAGCCGCAATAACAAAAGAGGGAGAAGCGATGCCTGGTCTTTTTTTGATTAGCATAATCACATTTTCTTTATGTGCTTTGGCTTCAGAACTTCCTGTTGAGGTTAGTTCTGTTTGGGATGATGTAAGGCTTGATATGCGTGAGATATCAGGGGTAGAGAATACTCATTTAATCCAGGCTGACAGCAGCGCAACTTTTGTCTGTTTTTGGGAAGAGAAAAAGTCATCAGATCTAAGGTGTATAAAAGCATTACGTTTTTCTTCTGATGGTACCGTTTTAGGAGCTGAAAAAGAGATAGTTCAATTTCCTGATAAGAAAGCTATTGCCAATGTTTATGGATCTGGAAATGGAAATTATCTCCTTCTTCTTGCAGAAAAGCATTATAGCCATATAGATATTAAAGCAAGACGGCTTTTGGCTGATTTAAGTTTTCGAGAAAGTGATTTTATTCCAGTATGTGAAACTAATGATACTATCCACCCCATTGAAGGGTATCTGAAAGGAACAATTGATAATAATGATCTGGTAGTTATAGCTTTAAACGAGGATGATGGAAGTGATGATCAAAAATGGACTTTAGGAAGGGTGAGATTGTTTTATTTGAATAGAAACGGATTAGCAGACAGCCTTACTTTCTCTACTGATGATGATAAAAAACAATATATGACTCTTGGATATTGTGTAGGAAGTGAGGGATGTAAGATAACACTTTTATTTGATTCTGAAAAATGGGATAACATAAATAAGCAGGCTATCTATAGTAGGGTGCTCTCCTATTCGTCTAATACTTTAGAATGGAAGACAGGTTATAATAAAATTATGGAGTATGAAAATGATATAGCAAGACCGGTTATACTGACTATTACGGGAAAATATGATTATCCCGGAGGTATAGCAATCGGGCAAATGCCATTTTCGCAGCCCATGCTGATATATTTGGACAGCACGGGTCAAATGAATGAAGAATTTTCAGAAGAGCTTCCTTCATATCTTGACTTTTTTTCAATAGGTTCTGGATTTAATGGTACTTATGGATTTATTGCAAGTACTCTTACAAGTGACTCAACATGGATTTACTGGACAGATAAAAAAAGCGATTTCATACCACCTCATCATCCAGAACAGCCTTTGATTATAAAAGGAGGAGCACCTGCCGGTATCTGCCTGGATATATTGAACAAACCTGTTGTAAGCTGGACAAGGGGAAAATCGGTTTACTTGGGTCATTTTCTGGGAAACAACTTTAGTTTTGGTCGTTTAAATGGAATCGAAGATAAAGCAGTGATGTCAAAATGCGCATTGTCATATAGTGGTAGAAATAGAGTAGTTGGATGGCGAATTAACGGAGTTGATTCTATTTATTTGTGTGGTTGGACAGGAAGAGAAAGGAACAATTCCGATGAAACTAGAAACTGGTTTTCTCAGATTTACTCTGACAGTGGGGCATTTCCAATAAAGCTTAGCGGTGATACTGCCATGATGGTTTATAATAATACCGATAACCTAAAGATACAGATATGGAATATTAAAAATAATATTAATATTAAAAATACCGGAATAAATGATAATGGTTCGAAGGGATGTAATCCGTCATTTACAATAGACAGTAGTAGAGTTGCTGTGGTATGGGAGGATCGAAGAACCACACATGGTGACACTTCTTATATCTATTTTCAGGCTTTTGACAGAGATGGAAATCCCGTAGGGAGTAATATTGCACTTTCGGCCGGAAAAAAACCATCTATACAACAGATGGATATTGATAGGTATCTGGTAACATTCAATTATTCTACGCAAATAACTACAAACATCGGAGGAGTGCCAGTTGTAAAAACTGTATCTTACGTATATGGTATGATAGTTAACAAGAATGGCTCAATTAATGGAGAAGTAATACGGCTGAATCCGCAAAACAATGGTGGAAGTAATGCAAAGATTGCTTCTTTTTATGAAACAGGAAAGTATCTTGTTGTATGGTTAGAATCATCAGTTAATATGACATCACAACGACTTTACGGATGTGTAATTGATAATTCTGGAAAAATAGAGAAATCATCATTTCCAATAACAACCGATTCTTCCATAACTGATTTTGATTTGTGCAGAATAGACAGCTATGGTGCACTTTTAAGCTGGCACGATAAAAGTCATGGTCAGATTAAAGCAGTCATGCTTAATTATAGTGGAATTCCAATTGTTGATCAATGGACAGTAAGTAACCGGGTAATAGATACTGACATACCCGTTTCACTTTCAGTAAGTTCTTCTGATTCTGTGGGTTTTATCTCATGGATTGATAGAAGTAATTTTGGAAAATCATATACTCAGGTAACCGGGGAATATGTTGTAATCAGTAATAAATCACAGACAAAAATATTATCATCGCAACATAGAAAAAAAACAACGGAAGTAATACCGACAATTGGGAACAATTCGGGTATGGAATTGTATACACTTACCGGACGCAAGGTTTCAGAAACATCTCTTGTTAAGCAGCGGCCGTATGGGGTTTATCTAAAGAGAATGCCTGATGGAAAAATAATGGCACATGTTAATTGCTATAAACCTAAAAAACTCAGATAAGAAGAATAATTTTGTTATTTAGGAAGGTGGAAGAATCAAAAATTGCTTTCCACCAGTAAATATTTAAGTCAAACTGCGGTGGCAGTTGCCTTAGGTCAATTGTGAAGAAGCTGTTGAACTGGGATTTAAAAATGCTGAGTGGCACCAGTATTTCAGCCGCGGCCTTATTGCACCATTTTTCAATTTTATTTATTGGAGTACTTCAGGGGTAGAATCGGAAACACCTGTTTTGCCAGGCCAGATGTGTGCCATCTCATTTGTGCAAAGCGACCCGATCTCCTGATACAATTGATCCTTCTTTTTTCAATTCGCCCTGACAACTCTCGATCAATATAGCAAAAATTTACAATAAAAAAGGACTGAACACAAAAATGTGCAGTCCCGCGATCCTTGAAGGTTTTATCTACTGGTGATAAGACCGAAAGCCTTTATGCGCAATAGATTACGTGTTATCCGCGTCAATCTACTGCGTTTTTTTTAATGCAGTATTTACTTACAAAATTACTATTCTGGCTTTTTCATCTTGTATTTTGCCGGTACTACCCAGGTTTCCTGCGGTGCAGTCTGCTCTTTAATCTCGGTTACCTCATCGATGGTTTCGGTCCGCTTGTTGCCCATAGTGGTTACGGTCTTCGAGTAAACGACACATCCTTTTATCTTTTCTACCTCTTTCTGCATTTTTGCAGCCATATCCTGCATACCAGCTTTACTCATGAATTGCGATGCCATAAACTTATCCAAAAGTTTTTTATCGATTGAAATATCCTCTGTGGCCCAGAGTTCTGTAGTGGTTGTCACGCCCATCATTTTTATGACCTGATTATATTTGGTGCAGTTCCACTTTCCAATCTTCTTTGTTTCACTTGTGGGTTCAATCGTTACTTCCATCTTGAACATATTGCCCATCATTGAAGAAACCATTGCGGATACCTGTTCTCCTTCAGCCTCCGACTCAACTGGCATTCCAAGGGTGGAAGCCTGAAATGCGAAATAGGTCTTTTTATTGTGGTCAATGTTATAAATAGAGTCCTTATCCAGGCGCATGAGTACCGATTCGTTTCCGTTATCACTGCGAAGTTTATCACCTGCAAACCATTGCGTGGAAGTACGCACTTCTGTTTCACCGTCTTTTTTATCTTTTTTGTAGGAATCGGTAGTAATTTTATGTGCCATAAAAATTTCACTGCCAAATGCGCCTGAAAAGGTCAGGCTCAGAGTAACAGTAGAAATAAGCGCAAGAGTTCTAATCATAATTGCCTCACTTTGGATTAATAGGTTTAAGGGTTTGGGCCAGAAAATCTTGCTTCAAAATATAGATTTCGGAAAATTTTGATCAAACTTTAGAAAAGGTCTTCCTGGTTTCTAAAAGCAATTATATTTTCTAAAACTATACAGCCTTTCTGTGAAATGAAGACTTTTTCAAGTCCTTACAATAGTTATCTTAATTCTAAAATCCGTAGTTGGATACGGCGCATTCCCAGGGGACAGAGGAACCTCTTTTCTAGTTTAACTCCAAAACACAATCTATTTTCCAGACTCACGCATTCAACTATTAATACTATCGGGAGCGAAAATGAAAAAGTATGATATAGCATTATATCCGGGTGATGGAATCGGCATAGAAGTAATAAACGAAGCAAAAAAAGTGCTTAACTCCATTGCAGATAAATTCAGCTTTTCATTGAATATTACCGAGTTTCCCTGGGGTCACAGGTACTGGAAAGAGCATGGAAAGGTAGTGCCGGATGATTTTCTGACTATCCTTGGTGATTACCCGGTGATTCTTCTTGGTGCAATCGGTGATCCGGCAAATGTTCCTGACCACATAACTCTCGTTCCACTGATAGAGATGCGGCAAAAATTCGACCAGTACGCTTGTGTTCGCCCCTCAAAGCTATTCTCCGGTGTACGCTGCCCTTTGGCAGACAGAAAAGCCGGTGAGATTGATCTGGTGGTAATCAGGGAAAATTCGGAAGGAGAGTATGTTGATGCCGGCGGGTTTTTTAAAAGCAAAACGACCGATGGAATGGCAATACAGACTGCAATACATACCCGTAAAGGGGTAGAAAGAATAATCCGGTATGGATTTGAGACTGCCAGAAAACGCAAAAACAGACATCTGACAATGGTGACAAAGTCCAATGCACTCAAATACGGGATGGTTTTCTGGGATCAGGTACTGCAGACTATTGCACCTGAATATCCAGATGTCAAAATAGACAAATACCATGTGGATGCCATGTGTATGGCTCTTGTACAAAAACCCCAGGTTTTTGATTGTATTGTGTGTTCAAATATGTTTGGAGATATAATCAGCGATCTTACCGGTGCTATTGCTGGAAGTATAGGTTTAGCCCCTAGTTCAAATATCAATCCTGAGCGTTTGTATCCTTCACTTTTTGAACCGGTACATGGATCCGCACCCGATATCGCGGGCCAAAATATAGCTAATCCGGTTGGGGCTATCAGAAGTGTAGCAATGATGCTTGATTTTCTGGGAGAAAATGAAGCAGCAGGGATGATTGAAACAGTAATTGAATCCTATCTCAATGATCAGAATTTTCTTACCAGAGATTTAGGCGGGAATGCTACTACAAGTGAAGCCGGTTCAGAAATAATCAGGAGAATTAATTGCAGATAATTACGTTTTCTGATGCTGCGTCATCAGATTTTAAAACAGGGCTTTCTGCCATGTTAAGTCATGCTCTCAAAACTTGATTTCATCAATGGGATACCCATACTCAAAACACGCTATTTTCTTTTTTGGATTTTGTATTTTTAATTTTCACTACTTTAGCCATAATCAATTATATTGTTGAATATAACTTTCGAGCTTCCCTGTATCATACAAACTGGCCCATAATCTTAAACCTCTTCGAAAGGACCTGTTTATGAATGCTTTAACTTATCGTCACCCTAAGGAAAAGTTATACTATGCAGTGTGCCTGGTTTTTTCTTTAATAGCTTACATGTCTTTAATAGTAGTGTTGTATTTTATTTCATCAACAGTTTCAGTCTTGGTTCTTTTGGTTACGATATTGACAGTTGCTCTGTCGTTGTGGATAACTGAACAGTTTTTCAAAGCGTTTGTCTTTGGTAATGCCGTAAAAATAACGGAGTTTCAGTTTCCAGAGATTTACGCGATTATTCAAAAGCAAATACAGACATTGGGTTTGGAAAAAGAGATAGATGTCTTTATCTATAATGGCCAGGGTTTAATAAATGCCATTGCCCTCAAGTTTATATCTAAAAAGTATGTGATACTGATGGCTAATCTTGTTGATCTCATGTTAAAAAGAGGTGCTTATCCGGAACTGGAAATGGTTATCGGCCATGAACTTGCACATCATTCATTAAAACACTCTTCTTTGTTCAGAGAAATTTCTTTATGGCCTTCCAGAATAATTCCATTATTAAGTTTGGCTTATTCCAGAGGATGTGAATATTCAGCAGATCAGGTTGCTTTCGAGCTGACAAAGAGTAACAAGTCTGCAATCAGGGGTCTTCTGTCTATAACATTGGGTAGTGAAGCTTTATCTAATGAGATGGATATCAAGTCATTTGTGTACCAGGAGAGATGTGTGCCAGGATTATTTGGATTTCTGGCAAATGCTTTTTCCACTCATCCACGGATGACCAGGAGAATTGAAGAACTGTTACCAAAATGGGATATGATTCAGGGGACAACCGCCACTAAGAAGGAGGTTGTTTATGGTGATTCACGATATAGTCCGAGCATGACCTGAAAGTTTATAGCTGATTAGTTTACGTTTGTTTCAGAAATTATTGATTGTAAATGGTATCAAAGAAATGCCAGAAAAAACTTTTAACATAGCTTTGGATTTTGGGGAGTTCCGGTTTTCTCTGTCTTTTTTTACTCGGGGAATTTTAGGTACTTAATGTAAAAGATAAAAAGTCCCTTTGTCCCCGGGTATTTGGCAGATGCCAAATCGAAGCTTTCCCAGTCTGGATACCTGGAGCCATCGGCAAAAATATCGGAACAAAATTTGTAAAATTCTGTCATTATACTTTAAACCTAAAAACCGCAGTAGATTGACGCGGATAACACGTAATCTATTGC
>CAYYNL010000220.1:0-6745 GCA_964472925.1 uncultured Fibrobacter sp.
TTCAATTGTCATTTCTTCTTACGTCTTGAAGAGCTCCCGTTTTTTTTCCTCATATATACCCATTCTATTTTCCAGTTACCGGGCCATCCTTCCAATTTGCCATTTTCAAGATCATTAGCCTCTTTAGGGGTTAATCCAACCAGTGTCCTGTTGAATGGTGTTTTATCTGATGGTCCGAAACTTACCGGAAAAAAACCGGAAGCAGAAGTGGCACTGTTTATTTCAAGCAACTTTATCGGCTCCTGTGGATTATCTTCTAAATCAGATGTTATATAACCTACTGCACTAATTGTGCTCTCCAGACTTGCTTGCCTTTTCTGCATCCTCTGTTTTTTAAAGAAAAAGAGTTTGTAACATTGGAAAGACTTCTCCCCGGAAGACTCGTCGAAGGGACAGGTAAGGAATGTTCATTAAAGGGACGCTTCAGCGAAGGCTCGTTTCCGAACCCGACAGTTTTACTTAGCTGTATTCATCAGAGAAAATTTATATTGTACCTGCAGATGATAAAACTTCTGAAGTTTTAAATTATTCTATTTAATAACTTGTTACTATTTGGTTATAATTTAGTTTTAACCTATAAATTAAGCTTCGGCTGTTACACGCTCATTGAGGTACCAAATGCAAATGAAGATGCGTTTTAATTGTCTTTTCCTAATTATACTTTTCCTGTTCAACCAGTCATTTTCCTCTCAAATCCTTTCAGGTACGGTTAAAGACCAGACCGGGGCAGGTATCGAGGGTGCGACCGTACAACTGGTTATAGCCGACAAAACCACCACCACCGATGCCGAGGGGAACTGGCAATTTGATTTGCCATCGTCCATAAAAATGCATCGGGTTCAAAATGGCTCCTTTTCGGCGGTTTTCCAAAAAGGCCTGCTGGCAGTTACTATTCACGAACCTCTTCTTCCTGTGAAGATCAGCCTTTACCAGCTCAATGGAACCCTCATTGATAATGTGTTTGATAAAAAGCTCCCGTCCGGGCGTCATACTATAAACCTGTTAAGGCAGTCTTTGTCATCGAAAATTGTTTTGATAAAGGTCGATATCGGTGGCACTGTTACCTATTTTAGATTGCCGGTTATTGCCGGTAAGGCCGGTCATATCAGTCCAGTCTCCAAGTGGAATAATAAAGCTTTCAGCCACCTTGCCAAGATGAGCGCAGTAATCGACACCATCAAAGTCACCAAAAGCGGTTATCAGGATGCTGCTTTAGCCATCGAATCCTATGCATCCGGACCCTACAATATTATTCTGAAAAAAGTCGGAGTCTCCTATCGTTTGCCGCCACCCAGTTTTTGCCATGCCTGGGACTATGTTGAGGGCTGTACCCCGGGCGATCTAAACTCGAAATGCGGTGGCGTCTGCTATACCATCAATGCATGCAGTGAGAACCATACGTCAAAACCTGGTGCCGACGTCGCGTTCATCTGTCCTAGATTCATGCTCTACAGCCCGGAGATGCTTCAGGCCGCGATTGATGACGGTAACGAAGAGTATCTTTACGCCGTTGTGGGTCACGACGTGGACCGCGGGTTCATCGACGGCAACGATCAGAGTACCTGCTGTCAGTGCTACCAGCTTATCTATGCCTGGCCAAGCCCAAATAACGAGCGACAGGTTCAAAAGAATCCTGACGATGTCAGCAAGCCGGCATCCGCAGTGCCAGTTCCCAAACCGATTATCGCTCAGAGTTTCAATACCGCGGCTACCCAGAATACATTTGACATTTACATGGGGGGCGGTGGTTTCGGCGCTCACAACGGATGCGGTCCGGGGCTCTCGGCAACCTCCACCTCCGGGGAATACCTATATGAAGCCTATCCCGAGGAAGGTGGTTACTCCGGCGGCGTGAAACCTATCACCCACTGGAGCGAGTGCAAGAACCAGTATCAATGGGTCACTGAAGAGAGCCTGGGATCAGATGCATGTCAGGATAAAGTAACGAAAACCTGCAACAAGATTACCCATGCCGACCCGGCTATTACCGAATATGCAAGAAACTCCTGTATCAAGACTAATCAGGTCGAATCTCTGTATCATGCCAACTGGTCCGTTTACGTGCGTAGGGTAGAATGCCCCGAAGGACTCACCCGGGTTACCGGCTGCAGACTTCAGGACCAGGGTCTGCCGAAGGTGGATGGACTGATCACCGCCGAGCAGGCCGCAAAAGACAATTCCTTCTGGAAAAAAGGCTCCAATGGCCAAATGTACGAGACCACTACCATGGAGGACTGCTGCCGTCCATCCTGCGCCGCAGCTAACTGGGTAGAAAAGAAAGGCCTCAAGACCGATCCGGATTACAATGTTTTCTATTCCTGTAACCGTGCCGGTGTTCCCTTTACTCAAGCGGAAAAGTAGCCGGCCCTGTTCTGAAAAACAGGGTTTGCTATTGATATTATCCATATTTGTATATCGAGCGGTGATTGCTTTGTAAATAGACAGAAGCAGGAGCCTGATTTACGATCGAAAGCCTTCAAATCTAAAATCTCCCCCTGCTTCGATATTCAAATATCCCTTCTTTTGGTACGGCATGCGCCCTTTATTAGTACAGCTAGCCTTTTAGTTGTAACGTCAGAATGCCAGCGATATTGCCTTCTAATTTAAGACATACCCCATGGAACCTATTTTTATTCAACATACCGTCAGGACTAATTTTTTAGTCAAATAACACGAATAAGCACGAGACTCTATCGCATTTTTCATCTCATTTTCCAAGATTTGGCAGGTTTGACAAATCATTTAACCTAAAAAACACAGTAGGTAACGATGAAGAACCGTAAGATATTGATGCAGAAAGGTTTGAAGTCCTTGAAGATTTTATCTACTGGTGATAAGACCAAAGGACTGAATGCCTTTATGCGCAATAGATTACGTATTATTCGCGTCAATCTACTGCGGTTTTCAGGTTTAAGCTTCCAAGTGGGGTATTACAAGGCCATTAAAAAATAACCAATCTACATAGAAGAACCTGAAAAGGCTCTACATAGCATTTACACCAGAGATAATCTTCAATTTCACCAGCTCAGTTTAAACTTCACCACCGGCGTGAAGCCATAGTTATAAAAACGTTTATAAGCAAGTTAAAGCAAATCGCTATATCTACCGATTCACTGTCATAGATAAGCCGGAAAGCTTTGTCATCTTATGTTTAAACCTGATTGGGATAGAAAGGAGCATCATTATGATTTCTGACAATCTGAATCCGGACAAGATTACAACTCAACATGGGAGATCTTTATGCTAAGCAGTATCAGTTCTGTATATGACAGGTATCAGGCGACCTCAATTGCCTCAGAATCAATTAGAAAGAATAATACAAAAGATGAGCATGAAACCGATTTGAATGAAAGCATTACTTCATCTGCCCATAAAGGCAGTACAGGTACAGAAGGTGCATTTAAGGTTCTCAGTAATCTTAAAAATACAGCGACATTTTCTGCTCCACCATCTTTCAAATACGCAAATGAAATATTTGATGAACTTGATTCTAACGATGATGGAGGCATTGATATTTCCGAGTTTTCATCGGTGGCAAGTAATGATGATGAAGACAGCGATGTAACAGAATTATTCAACAAACTCGATTCTAACGGTGATGGAGTAATTGATGAGATAGAAAACGAGGAAGCGCTTGGAAATATGCCGCCACCGCCGCCACCACCACCACCGGCAAATGAGACTGAAACATCTTCAGATACCGAATCTTTATTGTCTGAACTTGACCGTATTTCCTCACTTTTAAACGAGGTTAAAAACGCGCTTACAGATTCTGATGATGAAGCAGTCAATGAAAGCATTCAAAGTATTATTGAGCAATTTAAAAACAACATAGGCTACAGCCAGGACGGAAGTTCAAAAGTTAATTCTTCAGGCATACAAAGCCTTTTAAGTATGCAAGCCTGAACGATATAGCAGCGAAACAGGGAAGTTTTCGCTGTAGTTAATTAGTTTTTAGAAAACCAAAAAGCAACAGATGTATCCCCATCACGGAAGGAAGAATATGTTTTGGGGAGAGGATAGATATCCATCGGCAACCTGGCAATATTTTTCATTAATCCTAAAAACCGCAGCAGGTGGCGATGACGAACCGTAAAATATTAATGTAGAAAGGCTTGAAGTCCATGAAGGTTTTATCTACTGGTGATAAGACCGAAAGGACTGAATGCCTTTATGCGCAATAGATTACGTGTTATTCGCTGTCAATCTACTGCGGTTTTTAGGCTAATAAAAGCAGTATCAGGATGATGGTACAATTTGGAATTTGGTTATTCTATCCCTGGTCCCCTATGGGACTGATTACTGATTCACTATCTTAGCCAAAATTGCCCGAATCAGGTTTAATAGCATTGTATTTATCGCCAAAGCATTTCTTTACTATAGATCGCAATTGATTAACGGCCAGTTTCAGTTCGTCTACTTCTTTTCGGATTTCTGCATATTCGGACATGTAGCTGTCTTGTTGTGTTTCAGGAAACAGCTCTTTTATGTACTTTTTCTTCCACCTGTATAGAATGCTCTGTTCTATTCCTGTATAAATTGCGGTTTGAGAAAGCGTATCTCCGCTTAAAACCATTGATCTGATCACTTCTTTCTTGAATTTTTCATCATAATGTCGCCGGTCCGAAACCGGTTTTAGTTTTTTAGCATCAAGAATATCCCTCATAAATACTCCTTGCACTTTTAGCATTACTTCTAACCGAGTCGTCGGCAATCAGGTTAGAAATACGCAAAGATAGCACAAAAACGTCCTTTTCCGGTTAATAAAAGTGACACTCCAATCACCAGAAAAACCACAGGGCCACCCTCTCTCTGGCCTGGTATACAGTGAATTGGAGTATCCAATGATTTTATCAATCAATCTGCTCTATTGATATTTCCCACGATAATTAATCATTGCTGCATATTATCATATATACTTTCCAGTTGGTATCCATAAAAAAGGCCATCAAGCCTGATTATACCGAATTGATCCTGAACCGTTTTATTTTCTGCATTTTCATAATAAACAAATGCTCCCAGTGGGAAATTCATCAATGGCAAGCAGTCCTGTTCAAGCAACACACACTCTTGCCTGCAAATACGGTTTTGCCTGAAAACGAATATCGCTGATATCATCATTACCGAAAGCAGCAGGACTGCAGCCATATTCATAATAAATTTATTCAGTGGAGATAAATGGTTATCGATATTTGCCTGAATGCTGGCGGGTTGGTACTGGTTTTGGGAAAATGCAAAAGAGAGTATTTTTCCCATAGAAATATAATCGTTATAGAGTTTTCTGCAATTTTCACAGTCATCCAGATGCAACCTTATTTTTTTGTTTTCATCGTCATTAACATCTGAATCAATGTAACGACTTATCAAAAGTTTGTAATCAGAACATTTTTTCATATTAATAACCCCATTTTTTTTAATTCCTTGCGAAGTCTTTCCCTGCATCTGAAAATTCTTGTCCTTACAGTGTTTAACGGTATCTGTAAAGTTTCAGCAATTTCTTCATAGGTCATATCTTCAGTTTCCGCCAGAATCAGTGGTATACGTAAATCGTAGGGTATTTTTTTGAAAATTTTACGTATTAAATCAGCAGAGTCGGTTTTATTGTCATGAGAGGTGTAGTGGTGGAAGTCTGCATCGAGCAATTCCCTTACTTTCCGCCATCTTTTATCCTTTCTCTGTATATCGATACACCTGTTTATCACAATTCTGTAAAGGTATGTCTTGAAAGAGGAATTACCGCTAAAAGATTCACCGTTTTCCAGTACTTTTAAATAGACATCCTGTACCACATCCTGAACTTTTTCCATATCGGCAAGCATTTTATAAGCGACAGAGATCAGAGCCTGATGATACCTATGAGCGTTAATTGCTTCCCCGGAATCTCCCTGTACATCATTTTTATCTGTATTCATTCCATAAACTCTTGAACAAGAACAGGGTCAAAAAACCATACAGCATCAGAATCGGTCCGTCCAAACCAGTTTTTTACCCTACTACTCGTGCACCGGAGGTTCCGGCTTTTTCTTTTTTTCATGAAACCGCAATTGATGATTCTTAGCCATGATCGATTTGTTTTGCTTGATATTAAATAGCATGACCTCTTTCCATCTTTCGAATTCATCAGGTGTCAGTTCAGCCCTGATATCCAGATCCCGTTTTATCTGTGCCAACTCTATTTCTGACAATACTACTGCTTTTTTTGAAATTACAGATTCTATTTTTTTCAAATCAGGATTATTACTCAGCAATAGCTCTCTGATATCGAGATCTGCTCTTTGCAGTGCAATAATTTTGGTTTCAAACAGTTTCTGGAAATTGCGCACAATTTCAAGGATTTTTTCGGACCTCTTTTTGTCAATATTAAGGTAAGCTATTAATCCCCTGACATTTTCATTGGTTAAAAACTGCTCATCAATTTGGGGTTTAATCATTAGATGAGGCTCTTCTGGAGGGAGCATCATATTCTGGTTGTTGCTGTCATCAAAAAAAGCCGGCTGCCCGGAACTCATCAGGACTGAAGTAAGAATAATCCCTACAAAATATTTTGTGTTCATGGTTTTTCCCGTCTATGCTGTTAGTTGTTTTTCTTTTTGTTTGATTATTAGACGCTGTAATTGAAAAAAAGTTCCCTTTTTTTAGGGCTAGATTTGAGTGTTTTCTGTTCATATCAGGGATTTATTGGTAATAACCTTTAACCTAAAAACCGCAGTAGATTGACGCGAATAACACGTAATCTATTGCGCAT
>CAYYNL010000221.1:0-6719 GCA_964472925.1 uncultured Fibrobacter sp.
CAATAGATTACGTGTTATCCGCGTCAATCTACTGCGGTTTTTAGGATTATTACAGGAAATCATTCCTGAAAAAAATAATCTGGAATCGGACTCTACAAAGTTGGTGTACCTGGTTGAACACTATAAACCTGGTCTCCCTTATACTCTTTTAGCAGTTGAATCGCCTTACCTTGCAGTATATCTTCTATTCTAAGGCAAAAAAGAACCCCTCCCGACATTAGCCCCCGAACATAAGTGTCTGCAATTTTCTCTGGTATACTGAATTCCTGCAATATGAGTTTGAGTCCGCCATGTGGTTGAACTGCGGCTGTTCCGGTAAGCTCTACTGCAATGGTACCACTGGCAAGTACCCGCCCTACATCTGAAACGTTTATTTCTTTTTTACCTGTGAAAAGGGAGGGAAGGCCACTGATTGTCTTTTGGCCCAACTGATCGGTTTTGAGGACCATGGTTTTGGGATCAGTTATCTCCAACTCCTTTGCTACTAATTCCTGAGCGATGGCATTCATTTGTTTTTCAGAGAAACCCTGCAGCAAGAGATTATCTACTGCTTGTTGAGCAGTCTGAAGATCCCAAAACAGAGCGAAAACGGTTTTCATGATCACCCCTCGTAAATTCTGATCGTCTTTCTGATTATTATCTAAATAGATCAATTTTGATACCAAATTACATGATTCCGATAACCGACCTCGGTATATCCAAATCCCTATATTCAATTTCAGGGCATGACCTTACGAATACGACACATGTATGGTTTGGTCCAATAATTGCGGGTGAATCAGAATTTCTCTGATTTACGAAAAGAATATAAAATGAAAAGCGGAAAAAATACCCGGAAAACTCTTTTCAACAAGAATTGCGCAAACATTTCACCAATTATCGTATCAACTGTGATGAAGGTTACTTTTAGGATTAATTTTGGCCTTTTATCTTAGCCCTGAAAGGGCGCCCTAACAAACGTGATAAGAATTGCGTTAAACGTATACAGAACACAAGACACTGTTTTACAGCCGCTGACCTCTCTTATCCGTTCCATCTATAGGAATCGTAGTGCATCCAAAGAGCCTGGATGCTACTCTGGGGCCCATCTGCTCGGTAATCTCATCGCGGCCCAGGTTTGAAGTGAACATAGTGGGAAGACCATTGGCGGTACGGGTATCTACTATGCGATACCAGCACTGTGCTACAAATGCAGAGGGTTTTTCTACTCCTATATCATCTATGACCAGAAATCGATTGGTGGTATATTTAGCAATTACCTCTTCTTCGGTGAACTCACTTTCACCTACTGTTCCGGATCTTATTTCTCCGATAAGTTTTGGGGCACTAATAAAAAGTGGATTAGAATCCGGGTTGTTTAAAAGAAGTTTTCGCATGGTGGATACTGCCAGATGGGTTTTTCCGGTTCCGCATGGGCCAAATAATAAAATCGATTTTTTCAGAGGAAGATTGATGGCTTTTAAAAAATCTACTGCTCTGAGATGGTTTTGAGTCTCTGGGCGAAAATTCTCAAAAGAACATCTCAGATAAATTTCAGGAACTCCGCTTTTCCATAGTTTATTGTCAATATTAGCCAGCTTAGTTTCATAATCTGCTCTTTTTTTCAAAAGCAGAACACACCGTTTTGAACAGAAAGAATCTATCCATAGTGTATCGCTGTTATACTCAATATCTTTCCCGTCCCATTGAATATCGCTGAATTTAAAAATTTTACCGCATCCTGCACATTTTTTATTACCGCTGTGGTTAAAATCAGCTCCAATGGAGAATCGATTCATATTTTGTTTAACCTTTTATTGCTATAATGAATTTTTAAGCAAACTGATTCAATAAAATACTACATTTTTCACTGGTGGAAAGAGATGAAGTATAGACAAATCAGGCATTGTCTCTACTGACTATAGAGCGTAATAATCTAATCAATAAATTTCACTTTAGAAGTATCCCGTGGTTTTGCTGCAGGAAATTCGTCTTTATGACCCAGGGCGATACCCAAAATAGGCTTATACCCCGGAGAAAAATTAAGGGCAGTCTGAACAAAATTCGCCTCAGGTGTGTTATTACTGATAGCACGTACTATGCTTCCTAAAGCGCAGGTCCCCAGATTGAAGGATTCCGCACTGATCATAATATTCTGGGACAGAAGTCCGCAGTCAAACTCACCATAAGGATTAGCGGTATCGTTGGCTATAATTATAAGTACAGGAGCATCGAAAAAGTTGGCTCCTGTGGCTTTGATTTTTTCGAGAAGACTTGGATTTGAAATGACACGGATTTCCCAAGGCTGGTTGTTTTTGGCACTCGGAGCGTTGATTCCTGATTTAATGATTATATCCAGTATCTCCTTTGAGACCTTGAGGTTTTTGTATTTGCGGATACTGTGGCGGTTTAATATTGTACGATTTACAACATCGGAAGTACTTTCTGTTTTTTCTGAGCAAGATACGAGTACAGCAGTCGCTAAAACCATCGATAGATAAAGAACCTTCTCCATCGCTTTATCTCCTCTTTTTAGTATAAAAGTCTGAGTATATATCGAAAAACATTGCAGTTACCAAAAATTATAGCGATAATCTAAAAAAATCAAGATTAATAACCTTGAATTGCTTAGTGAAGTATTGATGGGGTTGGAACTGTAAATAGGAGAACATGGTAGTGGCCTGAAGATTTTTTCAGGACAAAAGGATCTTACTGGTACCTATCGGTAAACGAATTGAAACCCTTTATTAACAGCAGAATACTATTTCTGAATCTCCTATTAGACAATACTACCGGTTAGATGCAAAAAAAGGAAATTAATGATACAATGTTTTATGCTTTCGGAAGACAGCTACATTCCTGAATGCTTCTACAATCTGGTATCCAAGTTCATAATTGACACAAGCCAAAACAACAGTTTCCTGCTTTGGAAACATAAGGAAAAGGGGTTTATAATGGAAAAGAAAAGAGGTTTTAGGAAAATCTCCATTACCTCGTTTATTCAGGATGCAATTGATTTAAGAGCGCTTTGTGAAAAGGATAAGGAAATGCTAATTGCAGCAAATCTTCCCTGGAGTAAGTATGATGAATTACTGATGAAGACAGAAGAACTAATCCCCCTTAGCCGCAAATTGCTGCAGTGTCGTGAAGATTGCAAATATGAAGTCTCATGTCTGCAGAAATTTGCACGTGAGTGTTACAATTTACGATCAAAGCTTCGCAATGCATTGAACAACTCTTTTGAACTGGCAGAGTTGAAAAAGAAAATTCCCGGGATGTCCAGAAAAAAAGCGTATACAGATATTTCACAGGATTTGATGGATTTAGCAGTGATGGCAGAAAGGTTCATTTTCAAAAATCCAGGAATTTTTCCAGATACTCAAATGGTCACCAAAGCTCGCAGTAATTCGGTGCTGCTTAGAAAAATGGAAGTAAAGAAAAAAAAATTGTTTGATTCAAGATCAGTTCTGCAGGATGAATGTTTCGAGAAGTGCCGATCGCTTAACGCCGTCATGAAAACCATCAGAGCCGCCGCAAAGATAGCTTTTTACGATAATCCAATCCGAAGAAAAGCTTATGCGACAAAATGATTCCATTATGTGATTCCAGATAAACTGACAACTGGAGGTAAAAATACCTGTTCTAAAAAATGGGTAAGATTGTTGTAGGTTTGGGCAGCATTAGTGCTGTTTTGGGCAGACTAAGTGTAGCACGGGTAACCATAGTACATCATCGTACCATTAATTATTGGCACCCGCGAAGCCCCGAAAAAATTGTAGGGACCGCAGAAAGAGTGATTCACCGGTCCCGGATCTGGACCATAATTAAGAGCTATATACAAGAGCAGATTTCAAATTTCAGAAATCAAAAAACGAATTTGGGATTTTCTATAGTTTTGGCTCCAGATCTCATTTCTTTTATTTCGTTATGCAATATTCAAAACTCATTAATTTTTTACTTTGTACCCCAGCGACGATAGATACCTTTTGAGATCGGGAATCTTAATGATGCCAAAATGGAATACCGAAGCAGCTAACAGAATAGTTGCTCCTTCTTTAATAGCCTCGGGGAAGTGTTCCAGTTTTCCGGCACCTCCGGAAGCTACAATCTCTGCTTTTACTGCTTTTTTCAGGGCACGGATAAGTGGCAGATCATAGCCGTTTTGCGCCCCATCACCTGCTTTACTTGTCGGTAGAATGATTTTTACTCCGTAATCCTCTATTTGCCTGGCCCATTGGACTGCATCCGTGCCAGTTGCGGTTCTACCCCCATTAATGTAGACCTCATATCCTGAGGGTAAAGCTTCATTTCTATCGACATCGATTGCAACAGTAACCTTTTCAGCGCCAAATTCCCGGATCATTTCCTTTATCAATTCCGGATTGCGGAATGCGGCGCTGCTGGTGGAGATCTTATCTGCACCAGATTTGAGAACTGCTTCAGCAGATTCAATGCTATTGATTCCGCCACCAACGGTGAAAGGAATAGTGGTTACATCTGCAACTCTTCGAATCACCTCAAGCATAGTCGGGCGATTCTCCACTGTAGCGGTGATATCGAGCATTGCAAGTTCATCGGCACCGGCTTCACAGTAGGCTTTTGCGCACTGTACCGGATCACCGGCATCACGGATTCCCAAAAAATGGACACCTTTTACCACCCGACCATTCTGCATATCAAGACAGGGCATAATACGAATATTTTGATTCATCTGTAAACATCTCCTTTACAATTAATTTGTTATTTTGCATAATTCATTTCTGGCTTTCAGGAAACCACTGGCTAAGCCAGTGGAGCCAGATATTTCGGTAAAGGCACTATCGTGCTTTCTTGCTTTCGCGGCTTTGCCGCTCAATCAAGAACTACGCCTGTGGCGGTAGTACTTGACTGTGTTTTTTTATTAAAAACCTGAGAATAAGTGACTCATTTTTTCCGCACAACACTTTTCTGCCATGTTTTCGTTTTACCATAAATCCATATTCCAGAGGAGTAATATTGCTGAAGTTTCCCTGTAATCTTAACGCCATCAAGACGGTAATGTGAATGAATCGGGGAGGCTTGATTGTTTCTTATACTATTGCCTTCTGGTCGGGGTGAGTAGTCATTTTCGGTACTTACGTTTTCATATAAAGGCTGCTGTCCGGTAGAAAGTATTGAGTTTTGTGGGAATTTTATGGCGTTTCCTGAGCCATCGACAAAAACGAAGTAATAACAGTGCGATTTTTCATCATTGGTGGTCGAAAAAAAGTAAGTTCCCTTATCTGAGGTTCCAAAGTGTAAAGCCATAGGGTGAGATTTCCCATCGATAAAGACAGAAGAGGATTTCGGGGCCATTCCAGAAGTATCATAATAATTAGCAGCATAGGTTAAAGTAGATGAGTTGGGAGTAAAATGACATCCTGCCGGTATTTTATACTTTTGCTTTGCTGCAGCACCACCAAAATCCTGAGTCCAGAAGTGATTGTATTTTCTGGTATCACTGTATGCGTATCCACAGCCAAATTCGCAGTATATAGGATTCATGATATTTTTACGGTGTCCATCGTCTGAAGACAGGTCTTGGGCAGGAACTCTCTGATCATTATCATCACGTAACCACTGGATAACAGTCAGAAGACCGGTAGATCTGCCAGAGGCTACATTTTCTGCGATCGAACTGCTTGTTTTATAATAATGTTTGATACGGTTTGCGAAAGAGGTACCATCACAAGACTGGTGGGTCATGCCGCAATTTGCAGCCATATCAACTGAGTGAAACCTTGCAGCTCTGCTAAGATCATGATTATACCATAGCGGTGTTGTTGGGGGATAGTTTTCTGCTTTGAGGATGTTTACGTCTTTAATATAGAAGTCACGAAAGCCCTGAGGATCCATCCTTACAGCGTTGGTCATTACATGTAATTCGCGTTCTTGTGCTGAAGGGATGCTATCGGAATAGTCGCCATATCCTGCAATGGAGTTTTTGCATATAATACACAAAAGTAAGTTAGTAAGTAATGATAAGAGATTTTTATACATATCAGGCTCTTGTTTCTTCAGTATAAAATAATCGTCTGTAGATTTCCAGTAACCGTTTTTTTTGTGGGGGAGCATTGATGCAAAGGTAGTTTTATTATTTTGCGCTTTTGACCGGCTTTACTCAAAAGAAATGCATCTGCTTTGGGAAGTGAAATTTTAATTAATGCTTTAGGCAGGTAATACTCACCATTTGCTACAGATCATTAAATACTACTGAAGCGTAAAACCGATATTTTTCAGATCATTTCAGCGGCTCTTGGTTGTAAAATAACTTAATAGAGAAATTCTTTTTACCGATCCTATATACCAGAAATGTTTTATGACCTGTTAAATTTTTATTGATAGGGCTTTTCTATAATGGAAAATGCAATTTTTCTGTCGCACTTCTTTCAACAAAGCAGAAAAAAACAAATACTTATACTCTGATATCATATGTAATACTGAAAAACAATCTATGGATAGCAATGATGATGTGTTGAGATAAACAGATAAAAAAAATTATAGTATAATCAAAGTTTCTTGATTCTATCAAATAAATAGGATACAATAAAAAACCGGTTTCAAGCTTCCATATATTAAACCGGTTAGCCTAGTTCTGAATAATTATCTGAACTTGATTAGTGCTTCTGCGAAGGGAAAAATGGTTATGATTCGTAGAATTCTTATTGTTGATGATTCTCCTGTAGCCAGAAAAATGCTAAAATCCTGTATTCCAAAGGATC
>CAYYNL010000222.1:0-6640 GCA_964472925.1 uncultured Fibrobacter sp.
GTCGCTAAGAAATCCCCGGAGGTGATTTCTTTATACGCTGCAAAATTATCTCTGGGGAATCGCAGGGCAAACCCCAATGTAATATGTCTCCGTATTCGGTAATTCCCAGAAAAAAAACTGGAAAAGCAGATCACCTCAGACCTAATTCGGACGTTTTGGGTCAAAAGAAAGAAACTATTACTATTGAATCGTGGTTTTGCGTCAGACTCTGATAATCAGGCCGTTTTCAGCAATAACCAAATAGAAAGAAAAACTATGGATTTAAAAAAAGAAAAATGGACTAAAAAGGATGGCAGAGAATTTTTAAAATATCTTGAATCACTGAAAAATCCTGAAAAAATTGAATGGACAAAAAATTTGCTAAATACAAAAATGCCTGTATTAGCAATTAAAACTCCGATTATTAAAAAGATCGTAAAAGAAATTAGCCAGGGAAACTTTCTCTCTTTTTTAGATTTGAATATTGATGATTATTATGACAGTCTGGCTATCAGCGGCTTTTTGATTGCCCAAACAAAAGATTTTGCGGTAATGAAAAAGTACCTGGATAAATATGTAATCAAAATCGATAATTGGGCATCTTGTGATTTGCTTTCTTTTAATATTAAAGGCCATGAAAAACAATTTTACAACTTAGCTTTAGAATACGTAAAAAACGATAAGCCTTTTGTCAAACGGGTGGGCTTGAATATCTTATTTAAACTGATTAACAATGATGAATATATAGATAAAATATTTATGGTTATGAACAGCTTTTATGACGAAACTAATTACTATGTTAACATGATGAATGCCTGGTTATTTTGTGAATGCTTTATAAAGAGAAGAGATAAGACTATTGATTTTTTAAAGTGTCATAAATTAAACAATTTTACGATCAATAAAGGAATAAGTAAATGTCGAGACAGCTATCGTGTCTCTGAAGAAGATAAACAGATGCTGATTAAATATAGAGTCAAATAAGGTTTTTAGATTTTCGTTTTTTGATTTTAGATTTTGAAAAATGCCACTTAATCCCCCAAAGCCCCCTAAATCTCCCAATAGGTGACTTAAAGCTAAAAAAACACCAAATTTATTTCACCAGAATAACATTATGGGATCTTAAAGTCCCCAATTGGTGGATTGCGGGGACTTAAAGGGGGCATGACATTTTTAAAGTATCTCCCTATTCATAAAACTATTTTCTTATTGAGTGTCTTTCCAATACTGTCAGTGGCAGGGAAAAGGTGTATTTGGACAGACAATAAAAAAGTCAGCCAACTGCAGAATGGGCTCATTTTTCCATTATTACAAATTTACAACCCTATAAAAAAATTTGCCCGCTAATCTGGCAGTTTTTTTGCATTGTACCAAGAGGAGTTCTTTATATGAATAAGGAATTGTTCCTGCAAAAGGCGCAGGAATATATCGGTTTTGAGCAGGATCCTTTTTTTAGAAATCAGGTTATTAAACTGGTTGAAGAACAGAATTATACAGAATTAAGTGACCGCTTTTATACTGAGCTGGAATTTGGAACCGGAGGGCTTCGGGGTGTAATCGGTGGAGGCTACAATCGGATGAATCCCTTTGTGGTGCGCAAATCCACACAGGGATTAGCCAACTATATAAAAAAATCAGTTCCTGTCAAAGATGCCTCCGTGGTCATCGCATTCGATTCCAGAAACTTCTCTGATCTTTTTGCACTGGAAGCCGCTCTGGTACTTTGTGCAAATGGAATACGCACTTATCTTTTCACCGGATTACGTCCCACGCCTGAACTGTCCTTTGCAGTACGCCACTTGAAAGCGACTTCCGGGATTGTGGTCACTGCCAGTCATAATCCGCCCGAGTACAATGGCTACAAAGTTTATTGGAACGATGGAGCGCAGGTGGTTCCCCCTCACGATAAGGGGATTATTCAGGAAGTAAGAGCAGTTAAGGAACTCGCTCCCCCTCTCTCAAAAGAGGAAGCTATAAACAGTAAGCTACTGATTATGATAGATAAAGAAGTAGATGACGCTTTCATCTCAATGGTTAAAAACTGTGCACTTCGTCCGGAGCTAATCAGAGAAAAAGGAAAAAATCTTAAAGTAGTTTATACTCCCCTCAATGGTACTGGAGCTATGCCGGTTTCCAGAGCTTTAAGCGAAATGGGAATAGAGGTGATTTTTGTTCCTGAACAGAAAAATCCAGATGGTAACTTTCCAACTGTCAGCTATCCAAACCCTGAAGAGGCTTCAGCTATGAAACTGGCACTGGATCTGGCAAAAAAAGTTGGCGCTGATCTGGTGATGGGTACTGATCCGGATGCCGACAGGCTGGGAATAGCAGCTCCGGATAATGGTGAATTTAAGCTTATAACCGGAAATCAGTTGGGATCGCTTTTGGCTTACTATATCATGAGCACCCGCAAAGAGCTGGGAAAACTGCCTTCGAATGCTGCATTCATTAAAACAATTGTTACTACAGAACTTCAGTGTCTTATTGCCCAGGATTTCGGGGTAAAATGCTTCAACACACTCACCGGTTTTAAATGGATCGGAGAGAAGATTCGTCAATTTGAGCTGTCTGCCGATGGCCCAAAATATATCGGCGGTGGAGAAGAAAGTTATGGGTATCTGGTTAACACAGAGGTCAGAGACAAAGATGCTGTTTCTGCCGCGACTATGACTGCAGAAATGGCCCTCTATTTTCAAAGCCAGGGCAACACTCTCTGGGATCAACTCAGAACGATCTGGAAAAAATATGGCTATTTCGAAGAAGTTCTTATCTCCAATACTTTTAAAGGCGAATCCGGCCTTCGCCAGATGAATGATCTAATGGAAAAAATCCGTAATAATCCTCCTTGTACATTCGGAGATCAAGATGTTATTATGGTAAAAGACTATCGTGCGGGAACGATAAATTATGTCAAGGAAAAATTGATAAGAAAAGAGATCGATCTTCCTTCATCAAATGTAGTTCAGTTTATTCTGGCAGATCGCAGCGTAGTTACTGCCAGACCATCGGGCACCGAGCCAAAGATTAAATTCTATGCATCCTGTAGCAGTGACCCAGGCAAGGAGCTTGACATTGCACGTGCCATGGTTCAAAAGAAAATCGCTGCTATCAGAGAGGCTTTGAAAAACCTGATCGGAGATTAAGAATGACAGGGAAAAAAACCTTCTATGGAGAGGGTCTGCCATCAGGAAGTTCTGAGATGGAAACTGTATCCATGCCCACTCCTGTGGATCCTTTTGTTGGAAAAACCATAGGGAATTGTGAGATTCTGGAGAAGCTTAACGAGGGTGGCACTGCACTTATCTACCGTGCTCACAACACCCGTTTTGACCTTGATAGAGTGGTCAAGATACTCAAACCATCTCTTACCGATGAAGAAGATTTTTTTGTGCGTTTCAGGCAGGAAGCGCAATTGGTGGCCCGGTTCGATCATCCCAACATTCTGAGGGTTTTTGATACAGGACATGTTAATGGCTATTTCTATATAGAAATGGAATATATTGTCGGAGAAACCCTTCGGGAATACATCAATTCCAACAGCAAGATTAATGAAAGAGAACTTCTCTCCATAGCCACCCAGCTACTCAGTGCTCTTGATTATGCCCACAATGTGCGAATCCAGGGCCAGGGGGAAACCGAGATCCGCGGAATCCTTCACCGGGACATCAAACCAGAGAACATCATGATCACCCCTGGAAAGCTTATCAAGCTCATGGATTTCGGTGCTGCAAAGCCTCTTAATATAAACTCCAATACCATGCAGGGGATGATTGTAGGGACATTTCATTATATGTCACCTGAGCAATTGGCTGGAACCACACTGGATGCCCGTAGTGATTTCTTTTCCATGGGTATCGTTCTTTATGAGATGGCCACAGGGCAACGTCCCTTTGCTGCTGAAAATCTGACCGAACTCATCGACAAGATTAAAAGCTGTAAATACACCAGGATTCGTCAGATTCGCCCATCCATCTCTCCATTGACCGAGGAGCTTATCGACAAGCTGTTGGCTCGGGAACAAACCCATCGTCCGGCGACCGCAAAAGAGATAAATGACATGCTTCAACACTGTATCCACTCTTTTAATACCTGGGGCACCAGTAAAAAGGTCCTCGTTCCTTTTTCCATCCGACGCCATTTCCCCACTATTTCTCTTATTTTAGCAGTGATAGCTTGTTTTTTAAGCGGAATCTCTCTTCACAAAAGCATTAAAGCAGAAGTCCCTACACCCCGCTTTACGGAATCGGCTTCCACTCCACTTCTTGAACAGGGCCGAATTTCAGAACGCAAAGAACAATGGGCAGCCGCCATTAACTCCTACAATATGGTTCCTCCTATAGAAAAAGGTGGACTGGCAAACGAATATCTGGAGGCCAGAATAAGAATGGCTGCTATCATGATTAAACGCCAGAACGATTTCAATAAGGCCAGAAAAGTACTGGAGGCCTTAAAAACCCAATACTCCGATCCTGCAATAGATGCATATCTGGGAAGAGCATATTATCACCTGGGCCTTTACAAAGAAGCGCAGGAACGATTTGAAAGCTCATTAAAGTCCACCGCCGGATCGGTCATCTCTTCTTCCTATGAATTTAAAAGAGAAATACTCTATTACAGTGCATGTGCAATCGATGCCCGTTTCTCGAAAGAAGAACAGAATCAGGCGCTTTTAGTCGAAGCCATCAAGGCATGGGATTTTTACAGGGAATTTGCTAAGTGTGATCCCAAATCTCAGGAACCTGAGTGCATTTTTGCATCTAAAAGAAGTCAGGAACTTACCAGGTCTATCAGAAATGAATAATTACAAGGAGCTGACAAAGTGATTTTCATTAACACAAAAAAGCTTTCTTTGATTCTTCTGGCCTGTATGGGATTGTCGATTCATAGTAATGCCAAGGTTAAGCAAATCGGAAACTCCATACAGTTGCGTCCGGTAAATATCAAGAATGTGGCTTACGCCTCCAACGGAAAATCTATTGCAATTCCCAATTTTGTCACTGCCGGAAGTGTGGCCATCTTTTTTGTATCAGAGCAGGGGAACATTGGTTCTATTCCTTCACGTTTCTCCCTCAGAGACTTTGTTCATACTGCAGGTGTTTTCTACTATTACCCTCGAAAAGAACAATTCCCTTCCATGGCTTTCTTGCCTCTTCAGGAGCTTTTAAGTGGCTATTCCGTTTCCTATACTCCAAGCGGGGATACATTGGCGGTTGCGGGTACAGACAGAGTTCTTCTATTCGATTCAAAAACCTGGAGGCAAATCAAATCAATTACCATAGGTAGTAACACCACCAGAGCCGTTTTCTCTCCGGATGGACAGCTTTTG
This sequence comes from uncultured Fibrobacter sp., assembly GCA_964472925.1. Classification (GTDB taxonomy): domain Bacteria; phylum Fibrobacterota; class Chitinivibrionia; order Chitinivibrionales; family Chitinispirillaceae; genus JAAYPC01. The sequence goes on from CAYYNL010000222.1 coordinate 5,306, forward strand.
GGGGTAATTGCCGGAGGAAAACTTTTTATGCTGGAGACCCGTAACTATTCTTTACTTTACACCATTTCTGCAGAAAACGGCCACCAGTTGGCTGATATCGCTTTTTCTGGAAATGGCGATAAGTTCGCAGTATATGAGTTCCAGACAATCACTCTTGACCACACCTCCAGAATCTCTATTTACCAAAGCAGTACCGGTAATCACGACCGTAATCTGCCCTACTTTGCAGAAAAAATAAGCAGTACTCCGGGAAGTCGCTTCCCGCTTCTCTCCTATTCACCAAAAGATTCCGCAATTGCTGTGACTCTGGAAAAGCCCGTGGGTGGAAAAATCTTACTGATAAAAAGCAACGATGGGGCACTGATCCGGGAATTCAAGGGGTATTGTCACGCATTCTCCCCTGATGGCAGTCTGTTTTCGGCCGGCGGACAGGTTTACTCAACTTCAGACTGGACATTTCTGGGTGAACACAGCAAATCTGCCCTGTGTGTTGCTTTTTCACCTACAGAACGGGTACTCCTGGTAGTTACGCCGGAGAACATAAAAAGATACCGTATAGAATAGACTTTTGCTTGTTCTGTGACTAATATTTTCCAAAGCAAACTTAGGGATTTCGAAATTCTAAACACGGAATTAGTAATTTCCAAGGACATTTTCTACGAGTTGTGGCAAATGAAGCTTTTATCTTTAACCCCACCATGGACCTGCCATTGTCTGATTCCCCAGAGTTAAAATCTCAATTTGTAATCCTGTTATCTCTGGGGTTTTACATAGATCCCGAAATTCCAAATAAACCACAAACCTCAAATACTAAATCCTAAACAAGTTCCATAGCCAATTGATAGAAACAGGGAGAAGCACGAAACCCAAAATTCGAAACAAGAACAAATTGAGTGATGCTCCTCCCAAGGACGACATTAAGCATAACCGCAATGCCAAACCAACAAGATCAGATTGTTATTTTAACAAATCAGCATCAATTTGGTTTTGTTAACAAATCTATCCAGGTAGTTTGAAGGTATACAGAAAAAGTCAGAATATAACAGATATGTAGTTTTATCTTGATGTAATTTTTCTATTTTGAAAAATAGCTATGTTTGTTTTACCCTGCATTTTTTAATTACATTATATGTAGATCTCTTTTATTAAGATCTGATTATAATACTAAGATTCAATCTTTTAGAAAAAGCGTAAATATGCACATACTTCATACCAAACCCATTTTTGCCTTTTTGGCAGTTATAATGTGCACAGTCGGTTTATTTGCCGGAGATTTCGTCGAAGGAAAGTTTATCGCTAAATTTAAACCGCATATATCGATTAAAAACCACCAGG
>CAYYNL010000223.1:0-6579 GCA_964472925.1 uncultured Fibrobacter sp.
GCGCAATAGATTACGTGTTATCCGCGTCAATCTACTGCGGTTTTTAGGTTTAATATTAGCTTTTTTGCCTTAGCAGCCTTAAAATTCGTGTTTTCCATGGTATTATTTTTTGATAGAGTACTTTGTGTTTCCCCACCATTTCTTTTTACTTTAAAACCTATCTGCTTTTCTGGTGCTGGTTTTTATAAAATATACTTATTATCCTCTTAATTTGTTTTCAATTTAACGTATAAGAAGCAATATAAGCACTTTTCAGTAGGCACTCAAAATAGTGTACCTTTCGCGAATATTCGCGAGCATTCACTTCAGAAATCGCAATATTCCCTTTTTCTGTCAACCGATAACGGCATGTTTTTTGCAATCTACCTGATTGATTTTTTTCATATTCTAAATAAAAATATTGCTAACCTGTCGCGCGTACTTTATAATAAATGCAGCTCATCTACCATGTGTAGAAGGAGTAACGGTGCCGTCTCTATGAGGCGGCACTTGCTTTATATGCCCTATATTCCTTCTCAAGTTTCCTTTTCTGATGTCCATGCGTAACCAGATAAGCCGTCCAAAACAGAATATACTCGCTCCTTTCATCCAGAATTATAAGGTACTCGTCCGGTTCGCACCAGATACAAATACGCGTTTTTCCTTTACGGTTGTTCTTCCATATCTTTAGGCCATTTTTCTGGCATAACTCAATTACTGGTTTTGGCCATCGGATGCGTTCGCACCTTCGAATATCGGGAGTACGTTCTTCCTCATCCGAGCCTTCACCTATAATGTGCCAGAATGTTGCTTCTTTTTCCCGAATTATTGGATGTTTTTTCAATTTCAGTTTTCGCCCTTCATAAACCGGTCTTGAATCTATGAAATCTGCTTTGAAAAAAGAGTAGAGAGCATACAGATATTTATCCCAATCCCCGTTGTAATCTTCAAATAGAACCAAATCGGGTAACCAATTGGATTTATAACACATAATTGTTGTGCCTCCTCCTTGGATCCCAGCGAAAGAGATTGAATTTTGGCTCTTTAAGCAGCGTAGACCTGGTAAGACTGTAACCGCACCTGCGTTTTATATCGTTTATTATTGAATTTTTTGCAGAGCTTCCTGATTCGCTTCGGTTCGCATAACTGACAGCGCCTATAAGTAGGTCTGTTATCTGAAGAATCTCTATTTCATATGAATGAACAATTTGAATGTGTTTAATTATATTTTTATTGAAATCATAGTTGTTGTTTGACAAGACTTCATGGAGATGTCGCACTTTTTCGCCGCCTCGTGTATCCTTGATATCTAGATAGATCCAGTAATTTGAATCTGGTGCAATGATGACCTTAAGCATATCGAAGTACATTTTATAGTACCAATCATCATGAGTCTGGTTGAATTTCTTGTGGTTGAGAATTGACTTATCGGGTATGATCAACGCGCGAAAACCCATGGCCTTCTCAGCAAAGAACAAATCAACAAGACTTAAATAGAAATCAATCTTTGCAGGGGATACCTTTGTCCATTTTATTTCAAAATCAGCACTCAAGCCGTGTTGCTTTTTTATTGAACGTATACTTTTTGAAATATCCTTTACCCGATCCTTTTCAGCACACACCGCACCTAGTACCATTGCCTTCTGCCCATCATTTTCCAGATGGCATGACTCATCACAATAGATATTATATTCCATAGGAGCTGCTCCTTTATTTCACAATCACTAATACCTAAAAAAATTTCAATTCTCGTTAATTCTTTGCCACTTGGAATTAATAATAACTGCAAATTTACTAGTCATATTCAAAATTCAAAATAAAATCTGCACCGGGAATCTCCTTTTCATCAGTATACTAATATTTGAGATATGCCTGGAGAATACTTCCCAGAACAAAATATTTTCATTTCCACATCAAACCATGTAAACTTCAATCGTAAGGCTCGATTATATTAATCTGGAATTACAAATCGTATGGATTGTTTAAAATAGTAGAGCCAAGTTATGGTTTCAACGGAAATATCAGTCAGTATAAAATCAAGAAATTGTTAGAATATAACGGACATGGTTATTCCTGAGTAGTAGATATATCTCGATAAATTATTCGATAAGGGTTATCATGTAGCTCAAAGCCCTTTCACTCTTCCCTCACCGTTCCAATCTGTAAACTGCTTCTGCAACCCCCAGTTTCTCTCCCGCTATCCGCAAAAAAGCACTCCCACCAGTCCTCCAAATCACCTCCAGTTCCCATTCGCCACTATCCTGAAGAATTTCTACTGGTACGCTTAAAAAGTTTTCTGCTTCGGTTGCCCAAGGAAGGCTCAGCCATTCTCCGTCGATTGCTTTTCTGGCTCTTATCTCCAAAACGGCACCAGGGCCATTACGCACCTGTACCAATGACCACCATTTCCCGCTCCCTGCCTTAACATGCAATGAGGGCAGTCCGTCAGAAACCCCTGGTGCTCCTTCACAACTGACCCATTCCCATTCTCCGGAGTATCGACCCGGCTGATTTTTCATTATCTCTCCTGCAGGAGCACCACCCAGATCTATTCCACAATTGTCATCCGGACATTTATCCATGATACGGACAATTGTACTGCGGATCTCATTCTCTATGGTACGCACAAGCACTCGTGCACAGGCTCCGCAAATCTGTCCTCCCTGCCACTGTCCTTCAAGATCACTAGAAAACTGATTAACATTTATTGCGGCATAATAACGGATTCCTGTTGATCCATAATTGCAGGCTCCACCTTGAGAAAATTCAGGATCACTGACCGAACCGTAGGTGGTCACATCACCTTCACCACCTTTCTCGGTAAAGACCGGAATGCTTGGGGTAACATGTCCCACCCCTATAGGCATCAGCTTTAATCTTATCTCCTTCTGAACTGAAGCAGTGATTGCCTGACGCAAAGTCTGTGTCCCTTCAGCAGTAACTATAAGTATGTCTCTGAACTCTTCAGCTTGAGAATGCTTCCGAAAAATCTTCCTGTTATCACTAATGAAATTTGGAGTCCCACAATGAACTCCATTTGCACATACCATATACCGGATAGTTGCTTTAAACTCCCGGCAATTTATCACAATCAAATATACTCCGGAAGCCATATTAGCCAGAGGAAGCCTAACAGTATTGTCCCCATTAACACCTGCAATAATAGATGATCGGAAAATCCTGCTGCCTTTAAAATCATAGCTTATAACTTCAGCATGCGAACCAGGTTTAAGATTGAATTTCAGTACAGATTTATTCTGGGTGACAAATGTTATGTTGCTATTATTATTATTGATGGAAGAAAGAATTGAACCTTCTGTAAGTATGAATTTGCCATATTGATCTGTGCGCGTAACTAAAGAGTCTCTTTTATAAAGAGACACTCTGGCATTGTATATGGGTTGATCCAGTTCGTTCAATACGATTCCGGAAAGATAAATATCATTACTGTATGATACTTGAAAAAGGGCTGTGATGTAAAGAATTTCCAGGGTATGTAATATATTTCTGAAAAACCGATTCACATGATTTTCCTTTTACTTTCTTCCCATGCGTTAATTGCTGAAATCAGCAACGTTTTAACATAAAATTGTTATCACAGATTCACATTTTACTTCTTTATCATTGTACCTTATTGAGGAAACGCTTTCTGCTAGGGATTCTTTTCAACGTATCGTTTGTATTTTTTTTGTTTTCAAAATTCTATTCTGGTTATCTTTTAAAACAGATACTGTTAAACCTGGTACTTTTTTAAACGAATTTGGTATTGAGATTATCGGCCTGTTCACCTGTATACTTGACACCAATCTTCCATCGAGTGTATAGCTGTTCAGGAAAAAAGCGGAACTGGTTCTATGATCGATAATGTGTAAAGGGGGCTGTGGCGGATTGCGCTTTTCGGTAACAGCGGTAGAGAACGGATAACGCACTGCGATTCCTCTGCCAGCGGTGCTTCTATACACTACTCCAAAGATATTTGCATCTCCGCGGACAAAATTGCCATTGGAGAGGGCTCCAAACTGATGCCTGTCATCATCAATACGAACCCAGCTTTTGGCTTCATCGATCGATTGCCATATTCCCTTGATACCATCAATTGTACCGTATATGTAAATAGCAGGATAAGAAGCTCCCGGAGCCTCTTTTCCAAAACCGATCGCTTCGCTGTGTATGACTCTTTGAGTATATACCGGATTAACATTGGGGTCGATCATTGTAAAAGTCACTCCGCCATCAGTTGATCTGGCAAGAAAACCTCCATAGATTCCATCCCAGGAATACCCGGTAACCCAGAGATGGCCCTCTCTGCCTGGAGTCACCTGCATATCGTTTGTAGAGGAGAATTCGGACCCTCCGACCTTGGTAAAAGTTTTGCCCTTATCGGTACTTCTGTACACACCGCTTCCAATAGCGTAAAAGACATCCTGATTTACTGGATCAGCGGTTGGGAAACATTTGTGTGCAGAGATACCGGTACTGGTAGTCCAGGTTTCTCCCCAGTCATCTGTGCGAAGCAGGGTGTTTTTACCATCAGGATTCCACAGTACCACTTTACCATCGGCCGATATTGCTATTTTTCCTTTATAGTTCTGTTGTGGATCCGGATGGGTTTTAAATTTAGTCCAGGTTTTTCCGGTATCTGTTGAATAGTAGAGTGGAAAAACATAATCTTTGTCAGTATCAGCTTTGCCGTTACCACCCACTCTTACCACCACAGCAGGATTTTTTGCAGCATAGTCAATTCCTGTTGTTGAACCTATCTGAGGCTGATGACGTTTACCTTTGACGGGCTGAGTGATATCTGTATGTACAAAGCCATCATAATCACCAATGACTGTTATAAGCGGGCCGCCAGGTATACTTACCAGATCTTCGGGAACTGTCTCTTCGAGATTTTTTACCATGAATTTCCAAGTAAACCTTTTACCAGGTGAGAAATTATCGGTCATGAAGATTCCGTTACCTGAGGTAACAAACACTCGCTTAGGGTTGAATGGGTCAATTTCAATGCTCCCAGCCCAATGAATAGATTCTCCTTCAATCCAGTTATAACCATTTTTGTCCAGTACTGCAATTGGTGCATCTTCGGGGATGTTGCTTATTTCATCATCAGATATATTACCAAACACACTGATCCAGGTAGAACCTCCATCGGTGGTAGAAAAGATCTTGTCACCCCAGGCCACACGTGTCGAGTTGTTCCATCGCTGTGGTTTCCATGTGTTAATCGATGAAACCACCAGATGATTGGAATCTGTCATATCCATGCTTATGCCACCATATCCCCCAAAGTGGGCATCCCAGATGGTCTGCCCGGGATGTTCGGGGTCTGGCGGATCATCGATCCAGTTTTCAGGTGAGATATCTTTCCAGGTTTTATTCTCTGTATCATAACGGAGCAGTGCACCTCTAGATATGGTTGTGTTATTACCGAAACCGGGTCCGGCCCCGTTTGCGGTTGTTAAATAGAGGTACTTGCCTCCCGGAGTAAGGACACCACGCTGAGGCATTACCGACTTTGATAAAGACGGCAGTGCAATAAGCTTCCAGGAAGATCCGGCATCGTCTGAGACGTAAAGGTTATCACCTGTTACAGACATACCGATATAGATCCTCTGGGTGACTCCACCGGAAGAACGGCTTTTATCAAAAAGAACAAAACAAATACCCTCATTATTTGACGGTGCCTCAACAGATGAAATTTTTGACCATGTAGACCCGCGATCATTGCTTTTCCATAAACCGTCTTTACGGGTTCCACAAAAAAGAATATCCGGGTTATTGGGATCGACCGCCAGCCGTTCGCCATTCTGGCGACCATAACCATTGCCGTGTGCTTTGAACATGGAAGTTACATTTATGGTATCGAAATTGTCTCCATAGTCATCAGAGCGAAGAATCATGGTTTTTCCATCATTCCAGTATTCGGTTCCGGCAAGCATATATAGGCGGTTTGGATTGGAAGGATCAATAGCGAGCGCCTCGATTCCAAATATGCCATTATTGTTGGGACCAAGCCAGTCATTCAGTGGAATCCATGACTGGTCAGCTTCATTCCATCGGTATGCTCCTCCGACATCGGTTCTGGCATAAATAAGGTTCTTTTCGGTATTTGAGGTGATAATCGCAGAAACAAAACCACCTCCACCCATGGTTACAGTTCCCCAGGTGAATGATTCAGCAGAAATGTATTGGCAAGATAATAATATCGTCAGTAATCTGATGAATTGCCTTCTATTTACCATATAATACCTCTTCAGAACAATGGCTGGAAACAAATACTTTTTGCTGTGTACTCTTACCTGAATTGGACAGTCGTCACCAATCAGTTCTTATTAATTTATATTATTATTAGTTTAATTTCTATCGGAATGAATACGCTCCATTTCTGGCTTTAAGAGACCACTGGCTAAGCCAGTGGAGCCAGATGTCTCGTAAAGGTACTATCGCGCCTTCTTGCTTTTTTGCTGCTACTAAGGTTAAACAGATACTAAGGTTTTTAGGGATTATGATACAATTCCCTCTTAACCTTAGTATCTCTCTTTTGGAACCTTAGTAGCAGAAGTAACACGTACACAAGAAAACCTTATTACCTTATTT
>CAYYNL010000224.1:0-6528 GCA_964472925.1 uncultured Fibrobacter sp.
GGCTAATAATGTCAAGAAGAGTAGTGGTTACCGGCCTTGGAGTGACTAGTCCGGTAGGCAATGATATCGATTCTTTCTGGAAATCGCTTTGTTCAGGAATCTCTGGTATAGATAAAGTTACCAGTTTTGATACTTCCGATTATCCAACTAAAATCGCCGGAGAAGTAAAGGACATTGATTTTAGTCAGTATGTCGATGCCAAAGAAGTTAAAAGGACCGATCGGGTTATCCTTTTGGGATTGGTAGCTGCACATAATGCTGTTAAGGATTCCGGACTTGATCTTTCCAGTATCAATCTGGAGAGATGCGGTGTTATCGTTGGCTCAGGTATCGGTGGAATGGCCACTCTTGAAACTGAACATTCGAAACTGATTGAGAGAGGCCCTGGAAGAGTTTCTCCGTTTCTTATCCCCATGATGATTCCTGATATGGCTGCTGGCCGTATATCTATGGAATACGGATTCAGGGGACCTAACTATGCTGTTGTCAGTGCCTGTGCATCGGCTGCCCATTCGCTGGGTGATGCTTTCATGATGATCAAATCCGGACTTGCAGATGTAATCCTGGCAGGAGGGGCCGAAGCGGTTGTCACTCCACTGGCCTTTGCGGGTTTCTGTTCCATGAAAGCAATGTCAACCAGAAATGATAACCCCAAAAAAGCAAGCTCTCCATTCGATCTGAAAAGGGACGGCTTTATTATGGGTGAAGGTTCCGGAATGGTTATACTTGAAAGTCTGGAACATGCTATTGCCAGAAATGCCAAAATCTATTGCGAAATGATCGGTTATGGTGCTTCCGGTGATGCGCATCACCTCTCTGCTCCTGCGCCTGAAGGAGCCGGGGCACAGATAGCATTAAGAATGGCTTTGAGTTCTGCATCACTTAAACCTTCAGATGTCGATTATATCAATGCCCATGGTACTTCAACACCTCTTAATGATAAATACGAATCCTGTGCCATTAAAAAAGTTTTTGGTGAACACGCTTCCAATTTACACATTAGCTCCACAAAATCCATGACAGGCCATTTACTGGGAGCTTCCGGAGCTGTCGAGTTCATTGCTACTGCTCTAGCTCTCAGGGATGGAATCGTTCCGCCGACAATTAACTATGAAGATCCTGATCCTGAATGTGATCTTAATTACACACCTAATACTGCTGTGAAAAAGCCGCTCAGGTATGCATTAAGCAATTCATTCGGTTTCGGGGGGCATAACGCATGTCTGGCTCTTGGCAAATATGAAACCCCTGAAACTGGCAACTGATCTTCTTAAGTCAGTTCTCAGATCTGTAAGAAGGGAGAAGTCTGAAGGTTCGGTCGATACTCTGCAAAAGAAACTGGGGTATCGATTTACATCTGCAGGACTTCTCAGGCAAGCTCTTACTCATAAGTCAGCAAGTGCTCCGGAGGATGTTAAAGGGCTGTTCTCAAATGAACGCCTTGAGTTTTTGGGTGATGCTGTTCTTAATTGTCTGGTAACCGAACATCTGTACCTTACAAACCCCGATAAAAGTGAGGGACAGTTATCGAAAATCAAATCTCTGATTGTCAGCAGAAAGATCCTGGGCCAGGTGGCGCTCTCTTTAGACTTGGGATCCTATCTGATCTTTGGTCTTTCGGAGGTAAAAGCCGGGGGCAAAAACCGTCAATCCACCATTTCCAATGCTTTTGAAGCACTCATAGGAGCTTTATATCTGGATGGAGGACTGGGGGTAGTAAGGGAAATCCTGCAAAAATATCTGTTCTCCCGTATTGCAGAATTTCTTAAAGATGAACGCAATATAAATTATAAAAGTAAAATTCTGGAACTGGCCCAAAAAGATGGCTTCGGAATCCCCCGCTACACTACCATCTCTTCTTCAGGACCGGATCATGCAAAAGAATTCAGAGTACGCATTGATATCGCCGGGGTGCCCCTGGGTGAAGGGTGTGGTTCAAATAAAAAAATCGCTCAGCAGAATGCAGCGCAAATAGCAACTTTAAACTATAGTAAAGAAGAAATCTTGTCTCGAGTCAAAGGAGAAATTAAGGATGAATTACTTTCTGACTGAAGAACAACAGATGATAGTCGAAACTGCCAGAGAAATTGCCCAAAAAAAAATCATTCCGGTAAGGGAAAAATACGACCATGAAGGGATTTTTCCATGGGATGTTGTTAATGCTTTGGCCGAAGTTGATCTGTGCGGACTTTATATTCCCCAGGAATACGGCGGCTTTGGTGGTGGCGTTTTCGAGCTGTGTCTGGCAGTTGAGGAGCTCTCAAAAGCTTGTGGCGGTATCTCACTGGCCATGGCTGCAACTGCTCTGGGAACTTTCCCCATCCTGCTTTTTGCTAATGAAGAGCAGAAGAAAAAATATCTGCCTCCCATCGCTACAGGTAAAAAACTGGCCGCTTTTGGTCTAACCGAAGCCAATGCCGGTTCTGATGCTATTGGCATGATGAAAACTACCGCAAGACTGGAAGGTGATCACTACGTTCTTAATGGTACAAAACAATGGATCACTAATGGCGAAAATGCGGAAATTTATACTGTGATGGCTATTACCAATCCTGCAAAGGGTGCTCGCGGTGTGAGTGCTTTTATAGTGGAAAAAGGAACGCCTGGTTTTACTTTCGGTAAACATGAAGACAAAATGGGTATCCGTGCTTCAAGTACTACAGAACTGGTCTTTCAGGATTGTAAGATTCCCAAAGAAAACCTTTTGGGTAAAGAAGGCATGGGAGCCATCATTACTATAAACACTCTAAACTATTCCAGACCAGGTGTAGGTTCTCAGGCTCTGGGTATTGCTGCTGGTGCACTGGATGATGCTCTTGCATACTCCAGACAGAGAATCCAGTTCGGTGCTCCAATCTCTTCTTTCCAGGCTGTTCAGCACATGTTGGCTAATATGGCTACAGAGATTGAAGCCGCCAGAGCATTACTTTATGCAACTGCCAAAACCATCGATTCAGGTGAAAAAAGATTTGCCAAAGAATCTGCAATGTCCAAACTTTTCTGCTCCGATGTGGCTATGAGAGTAACTGTGGATGCACTTCAGGTGATGGGTGGTTACGGATATATGCGCGAATATCCAATGGAAAAACGGATGAGAGACGCAAAAATCACCCAGATCTATGAAGGTACAAATCAGATTCAGAGAAATGAAATTGCTCTGCAATTGATTAAAGGAGCATAATTCTGGTAAATGGAGGCGCGCAGGGAACTTTTTTCTGAAGCGCCTCCTGCTCAGTTTTTCTCTCTTTTTTACCTCTTACTTTGCAGACTTTTGTCTTTCTCTTGGAATATGCAGTTTTTCAGGGGAGTCTATTTTGAATTCCAGTAAAATTGAGATCGCGCCCTCGATCTTTTCAGCCGATTTCCGTCAATTGGAGCGTGAAGTTAAAACCGCTCAGGATTGCGGTGCTGACAGGATTCACTGCGATGTCATGGATGGTCATTTTGTACCTAACATTTCTTTTGGTCCCCTGATAATTGAAGCAGTAAAAAAATCTGTTTCGATTCCGCTGGATGTGCATCTGATGATCTCAAAACCACAAAATTACATTGATCAGTTCTGCAACGCAGGCTCTGATGTGCTCACCGTTCATGCAGAGGCCGATCTGGAATTACCTGATGTATTGATGAAAATTAAAAAACATGGGGTAAAAGCCGGTGTAACAGTTAATCCGGATATACCGGTAGATCTTTTTATAGATCATCTTAAAGATATAGATCAGGTGCTTATTATGACCGTCTTTGCTGGATTCGGAGGACAGAAATTTATCCCTTCCATGCTTCAGAAAATAAAAAGGGTCTCTACCGAAATTTCTCGTCACAGCCATTTGATTGATTTGCAGGTCGATGGAGGGATTAATGAGGAGACTGCCGCCTTATGTGCCGAATCTGGGGCCAATGTTTTTGTTGCCGGAAGCTATATTTTCAGTGCAACCGATTATAAGGTACCCATAGGAGCGATTAGAAATGCGGCACAGACTCATCTTAAATTTTAAAGGAACGGACTTTTTTCTAAAATTTTGTTTAACCATTTCTCTTCTGTTTTGTTTCTGTCAAACAGATCCGATTCAGCCTTCTGGTTTTCCTCCTTATGACAAGGCAGAATTTGAGAGCGTATGGCAATTTCTCAAAGCATTCAGCTTATATCAGGACAGAGTTCCTGAGGATCCCTTCTCCTTTAAAAGTCCCGAAGAGATGTTTAGGGCTATAGCAGACACCTTTAAGGGTAATTTTTACACCTGTTATTATTATGGAGACAATAGTACCCAGGCGGTTTCGGAAGAATATAATGGCACCGGTACCGTATCCTTTGAAATGTTGACCAAAGAAAAAACTGGCATGCTGAGAATAACTACATTCAATCGCGATGATGTCTACGAACAGTTTTTGAATTGTATAACTGAAATCCCGGTATCATGTGAAAACCTGATTATCGATCTGCGAGGAAATTATGGCGGCTTTATTCAGGAAGCCGTTTCTGTAGTAGAAGCATTTCTTCCCAGGGGGACTGCATTTATAATGGCCATCGAACGTAATCTTAAATATGGATCTGAAGCTGCTACGATAACAGGACCCTGGTACACTGGAGGCGATAGACAGCCTGTACTTGCACGTATGAAAAATCTGATAGTATGGATGGATGGAGAGACTGCCAGTGCCTCGGAAATACTGGCTGTTGCTTTAAAAGATTGCGCATCTGCCAGGCTCGTAGGTTCCCGTTCCAGTGGTAAAGGGATCGGTCAGGTGATTATTCAGCGTAATAACAGGCACGCACTCAAGATTACCTATGCTCATTTTAGTGGCAGACCTGGATCTACTGGTGAGTATCATGAAATTGGATTGACCCCTGATGTAGAGATTAATGGTTATTCAGAAAATGAGAAACGCGCTAAAGTTGTCAGTTTGGTCGAACCAGGGTTTACTGGAAAGATAAATAGTTCTTTGGCTCCTTCTCTTCAGAAGACAAGTACTCCTGCATGCTTCAAAATCATTCATGAAGACAGTCTCTATATGAATTCAGATCAATAAGGAAATCATGAAAACGGTAACAGTGGAAAAAATGGTGTTTGGGGGATTCGGGCTTGCCCGCACCGGTGAAGGCGTGCTTTTTATCGAAAATGGATTACCTGGAGAGATGCTGGAAGTGGTTCCGGAATCAAAAAAGCATGATTGTACTGTAGCCCGTTCAGTGAGAATAGTAAACCACTCGAAGCTCAGGCGGGAGCCTCCATGCCGCCATGCCGGTGTGTGTGGAGGGTGTGACTGGCTCTTCATCCAGTATCAGGGGCAATTGCAGTTCAAGAAAGAGATTTTTATCGACTGTCTCCAAAGAATAGGTAAACTGGAAAGTTTTCCCGAACCAGAAATCTTTGATTCTCCGGAGTTCAGTTACCGGATCAGAGCCCAGATTAAGGTAGATCAGAACGGGGTTTGCGGTTTTTTCCGCAAAAAAACCAATGATATCGTGGCAATTGAACACTGCCCTCTGCTGTGTGATCAGATCAATGGGCTTCTTAAAACTATCAGCAGTAAACATATACCTGGAGGAAATCTAAAAGTGATTTCTGGTGACGATGGTTTGACTTCCGACCCTCTGCTTCCATCAGTTACCAAAAGAGAGGTTGTCCTGAATGTGGGAAATTCAATATTTGAAGTAAAAGGGGAAAGCTTTTTTCAAAGCAATCGTTTTCTGCTGGAGAAGCTTGGCAATTGGGCAAAGCCCATGGTTGGTGGAGATTTCTGTGTCGATCTTTTTGGAGGAACAGGATTCTTTTCAATTATGCTATCCAGTAATTTTAAAAGGGGCTTGCTTATAGAGTCTGTGGAAGCACAGGTGGAGATGGCTCGTAAAAACTATGCCTCTAATGGTATTTCTTCTTTTACTGCCCTGCATTGTCCAGCCGAACAGATTAGCGCCGTAATACCTGTTAAACCAGACCTTTTGATTATTGACCCTCCAAGACCCGGGTTGACTAAAAAAGCCCGTGAAGGGGTGAAGATGATTGGTGCTGAAAAGATTCTTTACGTATCATGTAATCCATCTACGCAGGCCCGCGATATCTGTTTTTTGACAAAACAATGCGGGTATACAATAGAAAAGATGGCACTCTTTGATCTTTACCCCAATACTCACCACCTGGAAACTGTCGTACTGTTAAGCAAAAATAACTTGTAGTTTTCTCTGCTTGTTGGAAGGGATGAGCCCAATTCCTACAATGTAATTCTAAATTTTTCAACAAATCTGGCCGGGTGATAGGATAATTTTGCCTTTCGCAATCCTTCATTGCCCAGATCCTGTTCCCTATTGACAAATGAAGTGTTTTTAAATGATCCGGCACAGAAAAGCTGATTTATCGCAGCATAAATTCCATAGAATTCTGATGCTGCTTTTTCAACGTGTATGACAACGGTATTATCGTTGAGCAGTTCTCCAAGGGTGAAAGCCTCTATCCTTCCATTTATATAAATTGCAGCACCACTGAGATGCAGTCTGTTAAACTGGGAAAGAGCTTCGTTTATAGCTATAAA
>CAYYNL010000225.1:0-6516 GCA_964472925.1 uncultured Fibrobacter sp.
CCTGAATATATATTTTTCTATGAAATGGGAGTTTTTTATTCAAAAAAAGATATATTCAGGGGCTCTATTCAAAATATAAAGACATTTTCAATTTTGAAAAGTGCTATTTTTTATTTTCTTAATACAAATCTAAAAGAGTGAATTTTCCATGTAAAAAAAATACTTTGTTGCTGTTTTTCTTCTAACAGTTTATTTCCTGCTTGCAGGATATGACAACAGTAATTCTGCTTTACTCTTCCGATAAATTGCTGTTCTTATATCAGAACTAAATTAAAATTTTATGGGTTGAAAAAGAAGTTTTATTTGACTACTGGATAATTTCATGGAATAATCATAAGGGATCCACCTCAAGACTGCTGAACAGATTATTTAATATGAACGGAGTAATGGTTATGTTGTATATTTAAAAATGTAGAATAGCTGTCCGTGTTTCGAAATAGAAAATTAATCCGAGTCAGCCGGCTTTAATGTTCCATTTGGATTGCTGCAGTTTTTCCTATCTTATCTATTAGAATATTAACACTAAACCTATTAAAATCTGAAAAGAGGAATTTAAGTTGAAAATTTTGCTAATCTATCTGGAAGTACCGGCCACCTTCTGGAGTTTTAAACATGCACTGAAATTCGTTAATAAAAAAGCGGCTCTTCCTCCCTTAGGTCTTCTGACTGTCTCGAATCTGTTGCCTTCAAACTGGCAAAAACGTCTGATAGATCTTAATATCTCAAAATTAAAAGACTCGGATATAGAGTGGGCTGATTATGTATTTATAAGCGGTATGATTGTCCAGAAGGCATCTGCGATCGAGACAATATCCAGAGTAAAAAAGTTCAACAGGTTTATTGTTGCTGGTGGTCCTCTTTTTACTACTAGCTACAGTGAGTTTGAAGAAGTTGACTGCTTTGTGCTCAATGAGGGGGAAATAACAATCCCGATGTTCCTTGAGGACCTGCAAAAAGGTACTCTTCAGCGCATCTATACTTCGAAGGAGAAACCGGATATTACAAAAACACCGGTTCCTGACTGGTCTTTAATAAGAATGAAAGACTATGCATCGATGGCCTTGCAGATCTCCAGAGGTTGTCCATTTAATTGTGAGTTTTGTGATATTGTGATCATCAACGGTCGAGTTCCACGGGTGAAAACGCCCCAGCAGGTTATAAAGGAATTTGATATACTTTACGATGCAGGGTGGCGGGGATCACTGTTTGTTGTTGATGATAATTTTATTGGAAATAAAGTAAAAGTAACAGAGATTCTGAAAGAAATCGGTGCCTGGATGAAGAAGAAAAAACGTCCATTTGTTCTTTACACCGAAGCGTCAATCAATCTGGCCGATGATCCTGAAATCATGCGCCTTATGCGTGAAGCTAACTTCAACTGTGTGTTCGTAGGCATAGAAACTCCTGAAGAAGAAGGGCTTCAATCATGTGGGAAAGTGCAGAACACAAATAAGAATCTTCACGATAAAGTGAGAATCCTTCAAAATAACGGCTTTGAAGTTCAGGCAGGCTTTATTGTAGGATTCGATACTGATACAGTAAAAACATTTGATAACATGATCAAGTTCATTCAATCAAGCGGAATTGTGACCGCAATGGTAGGCCTTCTCAATGCCCTGCCAGGAACACAGCTTTTCCAAAGGCTGCAAAATACCGGAAGAATTCTGAAAAAACCAAGTAATGGCAATAATACGGATTTTACCATTAATTTCATTCCAAAAATGGATGTTGACACCCTGATTCTTGGCTATAAACGGGTACTCAACTCAATCTTCAGCCCTAAAAACTACTATTCAAGAATAAAGACACATTTGAAAGAATACCGCCAGACCTCGAAGGCTCCCCCACTTCCCATTTCTTTGCAGTTAAGAGCCCTTTCAGGAGCTATCTGGAAACTGGGTATTCGGGAAAAAGGACAGCGCCATTTCTGGAAACTCTTTATCTGGGCTACCTTCTGTCGTCCTAAAATGCTTCCCAATGCAATAACACTGTCAATCTATGGTTTTCATTATCGCCGCATATTGATGAGTCAGGCATAGCTTGCGTTTCAGGAATAAACGAAGTAAATAAATCAAGATCCCCCAAAAAGGGGATCATTGCCAATTGGTGAGTTGCCTGGTTTTTAGAAATTGGAATGATAGGATTCTGAAAATCTCTCCCAGAGATCTCTTTTCTCTAAAAGTGGTTCACCCCCAAGCCGACTGTATGCATCACGATGAATACTTTTAATTAATACAGAATTTTTAGAAGTAATACAGACATTTCAGACAAAATAGAAGCCATTAAATCTTCTGAGACCCATAAGTAAGGAATAACTATTATCCTAAAAAAACGCAGTAGATTGACGCGGATAACACGTAATCTATTGCGCATAAAGGCTTTTAGTCCTTTCGGTCTTATCACCAGTAGATAAAACCTTCAAAGACTTCAAGTCTTTCTGCATCAATATCTTACGGTTCTTCATCGTCACCTGCTGCGGTTTTTAGGATTATTGAGAATTGATTTGAATGCGTTTGGACAGGGTCAATGACACCTTTGAACTTCCTTATTTTTGATTTATCTTTAGTTTTGTTAATGCTACTAAGAATATTAATCACAAATGATGATAATCCAGAACAGGATAAAACTATCCAAACAAAAAATGGTTTTCTTCCGATGCAAAAACTGATTCTTCGTTGCGCCAAATATTACTGGACCTATATTGGATCTCGCAACTTCAAAAAAAATCGCCCAGATAGCCTAACCCAACGCATTCTGATCACTAAATTTGATAGGTTGGGAGATTTTTTTCTTCTCATTCCTTTTCTTCAGCAGCTTCAGAAAAGGAATATTGGAATAGTCCTTATCAGTCCACCAATGAATAAAGAGGTCATAGATCATCTTGAGATACCGATTTCATTCATTTCATTTGACAATAGCAGCATCGAAAAGTTTACCAAACTCATAAGATTTGTACGTGAGACATCTTTCAGTCACGCCCTTAACCTCAGCATGAATATTTGGGGAGGTTTTCTGGTTAATCAATCAAAATCCACTCACAAGATCGGACTTTTGCAGGAGCCTGAACATTATGTCTATAAAGGTGTTAAACTGTTCTATGATGAAATTCTAAGTTATCCACCAGACACACACAATTTTGATGTTCTGAGCAGAATATTTGGGGAAATCACCGGAGAAGACCAGTTTTATCCCACTATAGAAATAAAAACCACTGACAACGGATGGATAATTATTCATCCATTTGCATCATGGAAACCCAAGCAGTGGCCAAAGTTTTTTGAGCTCATAGAGCGTCTGACAAAAAGAGAATATAAAGTTAAGGTAATTGGCACTCCAAATGAATATAAGAATTTTGTTATTCCTGAAAATCTTAAAAATAATCCATCAGCATCATTTACAGTTCTTTCCTCTGTTAAAGATCTGATGGATCAGATAGACAGTTGCACTGCATTTATCGGAAACGATTCCGGTCCGGCACATTACGCGGCACTCATTGGAAAACCCACAACCATTATCTGGGGGCCTGGATTATTTGAAAGGATTCATGCCAAGGGGAAAAATGTTCATTTCTGTATAGTACCGGTAAATTGCCGCCCATGTCGCCAGAAAGGTACTTCCTGTCAAAAAGGAACCAATGTCTGTTTGCAGAATGTAACTGTGGAAATGGTTTTGGAGAAGTTCGAGAGCAGTCTGGATAAACATGCAAATCATTGATCGCAATTCGACACACCCCTTTAATGGTAATAATTCCTTCTGGTTTCTTTCACGATAACTCATCAATTTGCGAAACATTTGAAAATAGCTAAAATTATCTTTTTCAATCATTCTTGTTTCCTCATTGAAGTTCTAAATCACAAATCTTAAATTCCAAACAAATTCCAAATTACAATACCAAAATTCTAAACAGGAGTAGGAATGGAAAATTCGAAATTCGAAACAGAATAGATACCCTCCATTACTGTTCTTTCTTGTTTTGGATTTTGAATGATTGGTTATTGGGATTTGTTTAGGATTTGGTGCTTGTGATTTGGAATTTATTTGCGTGCCCTACTTTTTATGCAATATATATGTTTGTTAAATTAGCTGGACACTACTGATAACCCATAAAAACACAAATACCTGGTCTAGGCTATTGAACTGTTCCTTTCAATAATTTTTCCACTCAATCTCACTTCCTGACTTCCATTTAATAAGCTTGTACTATTCGGATAGAGAAGGTGATTTAACATATTCTGTATCTCTCCGGAAGTATTAAATTCGTATGAACTGATATTTTGCTCGAAACTTTTAAAAGAATTGTCAAATCCGATAAGAGCAGGTCTTTGAGAAAGCGGAACTGAGTAGTAGTTCCAGTAGTCGGTTATTAATACCGCAATATGATCGTTTGCACACACCCAGGCTGTTATCGATCTGTCGTTTGAAGCTTCTTTAATAAACTGTTCACAAACAGTAAAAATCATATTATCTCGCAGAAGAATATCGTGTTCATACTTAATTGAAGCAATCCGGTCTCTAAAAAATGGATGTAATCTCCCTGCGATTTCTGAAACCAGTTTTTTGTCAAATGAGGATTCTCCGATAATTTTAACCATGAAAAAATAATCATTCAGATATTCTGTAGACACATAAGGTATTATCCGGATGTCCTGATATTCCATTGCTGCCTTTTTCAAACCAGCTAACCTGTTCTGAGACCAGGGGCTTTTATGAAATGGTGAGATATAGGCGATCTTTTTATGCCCTTTCCCAATAAGATATCTTCCAACTTCATAACCTGGAAGGGTCGAATAGCTCGAATCAAAAAAGGAAAGTTTCTTCTTTTCAGGCCCATGGTAGTCAACCATTCTCAATATTCTGTGGTCTTCAACCCACGCAGATATTGGTATGTTAAAGATTAACAATTTACGCAAACATTCTGCTGAATTTTTCATGTGGTACGATGAAAGTATTATTCCAATAATATTTTTACTTTTTAAGTAATGGGCAAGAGGAGTATCATCGGGAGTATAAAACTGTGGTTCATCAAGATAATCATTACAGCATATCGTTTCTAAAATCACATTTTGTTGCATTGCCGCATTTGTAAGTAAACGATAAAAATTCCGCTCACGTTCTGTTTCAATCTTTACAGCATTTTTGGCTAATCCAAAAGCAATTATTGCTATTCTTGATCTGGGTTTAGTCTGGCCAGTAAAAAAGTAGTATCTGGATCCGATCCGCTTTACAACATTTTCTTCAGTTAAAATTGCAAGCGCCTTTTTAATAGTAGGATAGCTTACATTATAATGAGCAGTCAATTGTTTTATGGATGGTAATGGTAAATGAGTCTGGTATTTTCCTTCAATGATATCTTTCTTTATTGAAATTACAGTTTTTTCAACAGTATTATGTTTCTCAAGATCTTCTACTTCATCCTGAAATGATTTTCTTTTTTCAGCAACATAATAA
Source organism: uncultured Fibrobacter sp. (assembly GCA_964472925.1). Classification (GTDB taxonomy): domain Bacteria; phylum Fibrobacterota; class Chitinivibrionia; order Chitinivibrionales; family Chitinispirillaceae; genus JAAYPC01. The sequence goes on from CAYYNL010000225.1 coordinate 5,449, forward strand.
CTTCTCCCCCACCTTCCCTGCAGCACACCTTCGTTTTTTAAAACATCTATGGCCCGAAGTATTGTTACCGGTGAAACCATAAATTGCTTAGAGAGATTTCGCACTGAAGGCAATCTTCCATCGGTTGCTTTTTCGATAATCAGTCGCAGCTTTTTTACTGTTTCAGCTAATATCGGTGATTTACGCATTTTCTTATTCATCACAATAACCAAGATCTTTTATGATTATAACAGTATAACAACAAAATAAATATTTAAAATTTTCAAAGTTAGTCCATAATTCTAAAGTCACTATATTTTAAGACAAAGAGTGAGTAGCTGATAGATCACATCTGCTCGGAAACGAAAGAATTGCGAAAAATACTCAAGTTTTACAGGTATGGAGGAATAAATGAATTATAGTGCATTTTGTCTGGCTGTAGCGTCGCTTATAGCAGTCTCTTCAGCAGAACTGCGTCTGATTGGAGCCTGGGTTGGTGGAGAGGGTACCTATCCACAACCCACAAAAAAAAATGTCGAGGCGTTTCAAACGTTACAGAACAGACATCTTGATCTGATAAGTTTATTTGTCCTATGGGATGTAAATGATTGGGACTGGACCAGAAAGTATGCAGATATTGCAGACGAAAATAAGTCAACCCTTGTAGTGACATGGATGGCAAATGGTTATACCACTCCACAGATCATTAGTGGAAAAGCAGATACTTACTTGAAAGAATATGCAAAAGGAGTAAAATCCTATGGTAAAGAGATCTGGCTCCGTCCGTTTCACGAAGCAAATGGTGACTGGTATGATTGGGGAATAGCCAAGGATGGAGCCGGTAATACAAATCAGACATTGATCGATGCCTGGAAACATGTTGTAACCATTTTCAGGGATCTCGAAGTTACAAATGTCAAATGGGTCTGGACTACCAATGCCACAAACAGCGGATCAGCAACATTTACAGGATGGTTTCCTGGAGATGACTGGGTGGATATGGTTTCCATTGATGGATACAACTGGGGGACTTCTCAAAGCTGGTCAAGATGGACCAGTTTCGCAGATGTGTTCGATGCAGCATATAAG
>CAYYNL010000226.1:0-6410 GCA_964472925.1 uncultured Fibrobacter sp.
TTTGTCCGGCATCCGGATCGGTGGCTACAACAGTTCCCACAACAGTCCCGTTCGGACTGTTCTCGTTCAGCTGGAATCCCTGATTCCCCAATAGCGGAGCAACGTTTGCTGTTGTATCGCTGCTCTTCAGCAATACCGTTGAGGTATATGGCAATAAGGTAATACTGGTTGTATACAGGGTGCTGTCGGCACTCACATAAGTACCATCCAGCGGTACCACCTTATTTAAATTCGTGTCGTTGTATGCGAAAAGAATCGTATTATCCGGATCCGGGATATCCACATCCGCCTCATATAAACCCACGTTATCCAGATACGATGTTCCATCCACATCATTGAATACGAAATAAAGGTTTGCGCTGCTTTGGCTGACCGGTGAAGAGAACAATATCTCCTTGTCGGCACGGGTAGTGGTAATCCCCATGTACTGGATCGGAGCCAGGTAAATATAAGGTGAGACAGGTTGACGCAGGTGAACGTTAACAGCTTTATTAGCTGTTGTGCCCAGTGAACTGAACCTAAGGATATAGTTTTTATTGGAACTGATTTCTCCAACTCCCATTTTGACATTTGATTCATTGGAGGATGTGGCCAGAGTTGTAAAAGTAAGTTTCAGACAACCCCCGTCCAATTTTCCTGTATTATCCCATCCAAGTGTTGCGGTGCCGGCATACCCTAAACTTACACCTGAGATGTTAGTACTGAAATTACCATTACCGAATTTATTGCCCCCAATCAGACTATTCAATGTGTAATCCGGCATAGGTATGGGATCTTTACGGGCATGAAGGTCATAGGACTTCCAACCTTCATAGGTTATAGCTTCAGAAAACTGCTTCCCGCCACTCAGATACTTCATCCTCACAACAGCATCATCGCCATATGGATGTATATAATAGTTACTGTCAAAACTCCCTACCTGGCTTATGGTTGCATTGTTTACAGTATTTGAGAAATGAATGAGTTCCTGATCAGCTGACCTGGTATTGAACAAATTGTTCCTAAAAAGATAATTGGCCGGAGTTCCATCCTTTCTTTCTATACAAACCTGCATCTGATTTGCATAGAATGTATTGTTTAAAATACTGATATTCTTTGAGTACCATCCAAGGAACAGACCTGAGAGAGAACAGTTGTATATGGTATTTCCGGATATCAGAACATTTTGTGTGTACCCGTCCATATAAATACCATTCGCAGATTTCAGTCCATCACTTGTACCATCGCTATTCCCAATGCCATTAAGAACAAGGTTATTCTTTACTGTCCTTCCGTAATATACCGGAGTAGCGACCTGCTGGTATGTATATATGCCTGATCCGTCATCTTTTTCCAGGCAGAAGTGGTTCACAATGTTGTTTTCAACAAGGGTACTGTCTTCAACGAATACGATTCCAAGGTATCCGCAGCTATCAATCGTATTGTACTTGATCTGGCTCTTAGGGACCTGAATTGACAGGGCAAAGTTGCACCCATCACCGCTTCCTTTATCCATACCAGTGTAAATGCCAACATTTTTGATTTTGTTGTTGAAAATGATCGCGTTGGATCCGGAACCTCCATAGGTGTCAAAATCAACGGCATTGTTCATGCAATAATTAACGAAATTATTGCTGAAGTTGAATCGCAGGGTATTAGTGATATGAACGGCATCCTGACCTGAATTCAGAATCGAGCAGTTCTTGATGGCAATATCGTTCCCACCTGAAATGAAAAAAGCAGCATTATTTGCGCCTTCAAAAGTCAAACCGTAGAATGTCAGGTATGAGCGGCTGGATATTAATACCAGTGTATCAAGCGTTGACACTCTTACAGTATTGTTTGCAGGCAATGTTGAACCGAATTCGACATATACATACCCTGCCTCATAATGCCATTCACCAAACAGATCAAGGGTTTTTAGGTCTCTCTGGAAATAGTATCCATATCCGGCTGTACCGCTGTAGTTTGATGTTGTTGTATAATTTATTACGTTACTGGAGTGACTTGTAATTGGACATCTGTCAATTATCCAGTGATTTTTCCTGATAACAAGTTCAGCGCCTGTCCAGTTTGGCGAATTAGCCAACTCATTGTCAGTTATCGAAGTATTAGTGGAACAAGTCTCGTAGGAATTCCATCCGGTATTAGGTTCTCGTCCGATATGTTGAGGAATTCCGTTAATTGTCAGAATATTAACAGATGATTTACAAGAAGCCGGACTTTTCCAGATTCCATTTCCAGCATCATTCCAGCTATTTAATGTTTTTAATCCGCTAATAACCGGGGCGTTGCCAATACCATAAGCCGCGATTACTATAGGCTGTCCGGAAGATCCTGATTTAGTCGGTTTAATTGTACCGTAAAACTCCTCTCCCCTTTTAAAAAGAACCGAATCGCCAGATAACAGGCTCCCGAAATAGGAATTAAGTTTATTTATCGTCTTCCACGGAGTTGAAGGATTTTGAGCTTGAGCAACAGTACGGCTATCGTCTCCGGAACTAGTTGAAAAATAGAAATTTCTGGCAGTAGAACCAGAATGATATAAAAGCAGAATACCAAGAATAACCAAATTACGCCTTAAGAGAAGAGTAGTGCTGAGTTTACCTGTAGTTGCAGCAGAACTGGTTTTCCTAGATTTCATAAGCATTGGCAGTAGGTGTAGTAAGTGTAGATTGAGAAGTAAGACTAGTAAATGCAGAACGCGTATTAAGGGTAGTAAGTGTTGTTATTATGTCAAGTTAATTACCCATCAATTGAAAGTTAAGAACCGCACCCAAACAACTGTTTACTTTCTATTTATAGCCTTGAGAATGAAATGTAATTACCATTCCGAATGATATATGAAAGTTTAGAATTGATCCAAATTAGAAATTTATATGTATCTGTTTTTCAATATTTTAAAACAATGTTTTTATATCAAAAATTAATAACTTAAAAATAATATTCTAAATGTTTAGAACTTGTATGATTGAATTTATAAAATTCAGCCATTGAGTTATTGGATTCAGTTTCAAAATAAGAAACCGAAACGAATAACTATAAGAGAATCAATTGATTTGTCAATGATTTTTTCGCTGCTATTTCTTTTTAAATAACTAACTGAGATTCATGTAACAGTATAATCGAATTAGCGATATGAATTTTCCGAGCTAATGATTTCCTCCCAATGAGTCTCCAAAGAAGCATTTCGTGCCTTCAGCCCTTTGGTCATACGAATCCCGATACAGTAAACAATATCAATAAATTACGGGTGTCGAGATTTAATAGAATAGTCCTTCTCAGGTATAAAAAGATTCAGGCGATTTAATTGCTCAAATAGTTATCCTATTCGAAAATTTCTTTCATAACTTTTATTTGATAATACGGATTATACTTGGTATCAATCGCTTTATATGCAGATTGTCGAACTTCCCGTCTCTGTTGATCTGGCAACGAAATCCAGCAGGTAATTTTTTCTGACAGGTCAGTAATATTATCTTCAATAAAAAAATCGCCATTGATCCCTGGTTCGATAATTTCAAATTCCGGCATTTGATTTTCGAAGTTATTATGAGTAATAACCGGAGTACCATAGGTAAAACAATGCAAAGCTGTCAATCCGACATTTCCCGGTGAAACACAAACATCTGCATTGTAAATTAGTTCTCCCAGGACTTCCTCCTCAAAACAAGCCCCATACAACCAAATATTTATATGAAGGTCAATTCGTTGAATTTGTTCGAGTATGGCATGATCATCTGCAATCTCGCCGATTACAACAACATTGCAGTTTATCCCCTTTTGACCAAGGAGGGAAACAGCCTCAAACAGCTGACTTATCTTTTTTACTTTCTGTATCCTTCCCAGATAGATGATAACCGGTTGCTCATTATTAAAATGATCACGATACACATTTGATTCCCCAAGTTTTTTCCTCACCTCCAATTGCTTATCATAATCCAACGAATTATAAACGCACAACATTCTCTTTTTCCCGAATCCTTTTTGCAGCATTATATTCCGTGAATAATCCCCATAAAGAAAATAGACTCTTGCCAAATTGTAAAAATTATAAATCAAGAACTTTTCTGACAATTTCAATTCTTTTCTTGATTTTAATCCATGCATCCAAAAAATTACTTTTTTATTTAGAATTAATGAAAGAATGGAAAGCAACCAACTCGACAGTACATTATAATCCCCTGTCAGAATGTAAAATTTATAAGGTTTAAATGCTAAAGCAACAACTCCTTTCTGCCACCTGAAACGGTTTCTGAATATTTTAATATTTTTAACTTTCTTTTTATATCCCTTCAATTCATTAACATTCATTTCTTTAATTGGAGATTCTACCTTATCACCAAAATAAAAGTCGCATCCAAGCTCCTTATCCATTAATGTAAAAATGGGAGCCCTGTAATGCGGAGCATAATTGAAAACACAGCATATCTTATTACTCTTCTTCATCTCCTTGTAAAGTCAGTGATACCCGGATTCATTCAATGAGTCAATAAGGTCTTATGCCCTATTCACTACTGGCAAATAGCTAAATTAAGAAATGATATATTCTGAAGAAGAGTAAATACATTCGAATTGGAAGGTTGAAAGTATATCATTAGACTCAGCCATGATTACCCTTTGACAAATCTGTAATACAATCGTTTGTTTACAATGAGTATCTCCATAAGATATATTCCCCGTGGATATTGATTGATATCAACCTGAAGAAGGTTATTGCGGACTTGTTGCATATCCGCAACTGGTTTACCACTCATATCCCAGATCTTCACAGAATAATTAACATCCTCATAATATTGGGGAATTGTAACGAAAATCCGGTCAAAAGCCGGATTAGGATATATGGTGATATCTTTTATTATGGATGACTGCACTTCTCCGATTGCTCTGTTTGAATATCCCCGGGATTCTCCGGCTTCCTTACCTTGTTCGGAACATTTCTCATTCTCTGTTACCGGATTGGTCAGAAGGGAATTGATAGCAATAGTATTATGTTGTACTGACATAGAAGGGGCAAATAAATTAATCGTAGTGATTGCCTGATCACTCAAATTCCCAGCACCATTATCGTGTACACTTATTTGCAGATCAAAATAAGGGTTCGCTAAATAATTGTGCATATTTGAGTTTGCGACCGTTAGAAGCCCGGTAGAAGGGTTTAAGGAAAAAGCCCCTCCTGTGTTGCCAGAAAGAATAGAATAGGAAAGCGATTGCCCCAGGTCGGGATCAATGGCTTCAACGTAGCCAACTATATATCCGCTCGGGGAGCCTGCCGGAATCTCAAATTGTTGGTTTAAGATCAAAGGTGGTTCATTCTGGTTGATCAGAATAATGGTCACGGCTGCCTGACTATTCAGATTGTTTTCACCATTGTCCTGTACCTGAACTACCAGGTCGAAAACCGGCGTCACTTCATAATTGAGGCTTGCCGCATTGGCTACAGTCAGAACTCCTGTATTTGGATCAATGGAGAAAGCCTCATTTGTATTACCACTCATTATGGAGTAAGTGATTGATTGCCCCTGATCCGGATCATAAGCGGCAACTGTTCCGGCAACAGTATTGACGAGCGAGTTTTCATTCAGAAAGAATGCCTGATCCTCAATTACAGGTGGATCATTGGTAGGCAGAACATTAACTGTCACAAGAGCCTGACTTATCGGATTACCCATCCCGTTATCCTGTACATATACCGTCAATTGAAAGATAGATATATCAGGATTGCTGAGAGTAGCTGTATTGACAATGTATAGGACACCATTTGACGGATTGATGGAGAAAGTGTTGTCAGTATTACCGGATTGAATTGACCATGTTAATGACTGACCTTCATCTGGATCGCTGGCAATGACAGTGCCTATAAACGTACCATTTGGTACATTATCCATAATAGTGAAGTATTGATCCAGCACTACCGGCATCTCATTAATATCATTTATATGAATTGTAATGGTACGCTGGTTACTAAGTGGGATTAAGCCATTATCCTGAACTTTTATCAACAAGTTAAAAGAAGTATTCCGTTCAAAATCGATCATGGATGAATTTGCAATCTCCAGGTTGCCGTCAGATTCATTAATAGAAAAAGCACCTCCGATATTACCAGAAAGGATTGAATATGTAAGTGCCTGTCCGAAATCCGGATCAGTCGCCACTACCGTTCCAAGCCATGTTCCATCGGGAAAATCCTCGTCGATCGAAAAAGTCTGATTGGCAATTAACGGCGCCTCATTCAGATCTCCAATATTGATCGTAATTGTTGCCTGGCTGCTAAGGTTGACTGAACCGTTGTCCTGAACTTTAATCACCAGAGAAAATAAAGGAGTGTCTTCATAGTTTAGCGCCAAAACGTTGGCTACTGTCAATGTGCCGGTTAATGAACTGATAACGAACGCTTCATCTTCATTGCCGGATAGAATGGAATAGGTCAG
>CAYYNL010000227.1:0-6402 GCA_964472925.1 uncultured Fibrobacter sp.
GTAAATCTTCGCGGACTCCGCATTACTTCTGGTACATCGGGCAGGTATCGCAGCCCGGATAATATATTCCTAACGTGCCCTTCTTTGCAAGAATGTTATGAATTAAATTCAGATGGAGGTTTAGAGATATGAAACCTGTTTATACAAAAGATGACACGGCTCTTGTTTTAGTTGACCCTTATAATGAAGTATTAAGTGAAGGTGGAAAAGTATGGCCAAGATTAAAAGAAGTTGCAGAATTCGTTAACCTTCAATGTTGACCCGGCTTTTAATATGCAAAATATGACGCAAATCTCAAAAGCTGTTTTTTTTAATTTTTTTAGGTTACAATAGAATAATCTAACGTTTTGATTGTTTATGGTGCGGCAACATGATTTTCTTTCCCTGAAAGCTAATCAGCTAAAAGTGGCTACCACTCTGAAAAGGAGATATTATGAAAACACTGCGATTACTGCTCATTCCACTCTTCACCTTTACAAATATTTACGGTTACGATGCACTGCCCAAACTGAAATGGGTAAAATCGTCAAGTGAAATCAATATCACCCCTTCAAACATTTTAGACTTTTCCAATAAAGAATTTATATGCACAGATGCAGGTAAAATTAATGTAATTAGTGCTGATGACGGAAGTTTAAAACGAACAGTTTCCGGTTTCAGTATGGGCAATGGAATTACCCACAGCAAAGAAAACGGCTACGTCGCTGTGGGAGGCAACAAAATAACCCTTCTGGATTCTTCATTGGAGATATTATGGTCAAAACCGGTTCTTACCGGACTTTCTCTGACCAGTGCTGTTCAGACATCAGATAGTGGCTTTGCCGCATTAGGAAAAATCGACGATACAACGGTTTTAGTAATTAAAGCAAAAAGAAACCTCGACACATTATGGACAAGAGTGGTACCTCATCCTTTTATTGGTAATAATGGTGATTTGGAAAAAAGTCCAATATACTGTTCAAGAATAGTCGAAAACGATGGAGGATATGTTATTTGTGGAAAATATCCGGTTTTGTTATGGGAAAATGCCTGGATTTCCAAATATTCTTACAGCGGAGAACATGAATGGACAAAAATTATTGAACGTTTTTCTGTTTACGATATGATACCGGTCGAGAATGGTGCTGTTTTGACCGGAATATTGGATTCAGGTGAAAAATCCTCTCAGGAGAATTCATCGAATTACAGTTTAGCAAAAACATCCAGATTTGTTCCTAAATATGCCCATTTTGTCCATATAGGTTCTGATGGAAACTTGTTACAGAGTTTAAATTTCGGTGAAGGTTGGGGCAATACAGTAAGAAAACATCTAAACACTTATATCATTGCAACCTATTTCTCTTCAATTAATACTCCACAGACATGGCCCCGTATTATAGCTATTGGAGAAAATGGGACAACAAAATGGTCAAAGACCTACTCGAATTCCTCAAAAGAACACCCGGTTGCCCAGCCATTATCTTGCGGAGATCTGGTAGTATCTGCATCTGATTCGATTTACTATTATTCAGATGCCACTGGCTTAAGTCATAATGATATAACTTCCAGCATTGCAGAAATCACGGTTATGAACAAACGACTTTTCTATACTATCCCACAAGCATCAATTATAAATATATCATTGTATTCTCTGGATGGTAAAATGATTTACAATAACAAAAAGAGTCTGTTACCTGCCGGAAACCATTCGCTCTCTCTTGCAGGATTTAACAAAGGTGCTTATATTGCAAAAGTAACATCGAATGGCCAACGAACAATGCAAAAAAGAGTTGTCATCTATTGAGATACAGGAGTGTGTTTATTGGCAATTCATAGGTATTTTCTTATACTGAACAGTTAAACGAAACATTTGTTCAAATGTCCATTATTAATTATTCATTCTTAACTATTCATCGTTCATTATTAACTATTAATTATTCATTATTAATTATCTTATGCTCTTTTCTTCTTTTCTTTCATTCCGGATGCGACAAAAATCCTTCGGGCACTCAAGAACCACAATATAAATGCAACTGGAACGGTATAGACCGCCTTCAATACCTTCAAACAATTGCCTGCCCCCGGGAGTTTGACGCCCTTAGCGGACAGCCATTCATGCCCACTCTCAGTAACGTAGCTTCTGTAAAAATCGTTTTTGAAATATCCACAAAGCAGCTGTTTTTTGTCTCTTCTTCCGAGTATCCGCTTCACTTTGATTTCTGTAAAAATGAACTGAACTATTCCAATACACATGCAGTATTCAATGCCGAGCAATATTCCGATTCACCTCAACGGCTCTACTATCTGGCATCTATCAATTTTTATAAAGACCAGAATATATATACTCTGGAATTTATTCCTGACGACCTTATTTCTGCAGATGGGATTAAAACTACATTCCTTTCAGTAAAAAATTCGGTCTTTTTTAAAGACAATCTGTTCTTTTCCCTTGTCTCCACAAGATTTACCAGTATTGCCGATTCGCTTACAGAAATTCCTGCAATAAGTAAGGACCGATTATACGGAGAACAGATTTATCAAGCTTTAAATACCGGTGAAGCTTACGGATATCTTAAAAAAATAAACAGCAGTAATATTTTATCATCATATCTTACCAGTCATGATATTCTGGTTACCGATGGTTTGCCTCTTGACATCCCTGTCATTGCCGGAATAATAACAACGGAATTCCAGACACCTCTGAGTCATATCAATGTTCTTAGCCATAACCGCGGAACACCCAATATGGCGCTTAAAAACGCCTGGACCGATTCATTAATAAACCATCTTAGAGATAAACTGGTTTTTCTTCAGGTGAACTCTGATACCTTTATTATACACGAAGCGAACATGACTGATGCTGAAAAATTCTGGAACAGTCGGGAACCCCATCAGCCCGTTGTCCTTGAATGTCATGATGATACGTCAGGGCTTTTCGATATGGACCAACTCTCCCATCAGTCTTTGCATCTGGTGGGAGCAAAAGCTGCAAATTTTGCTGAATTATCAAAAATCTATATGGGAGCAGAGCCTCTTCCGGTTCCGGAAAATGCTTTTGCAATCCCATTCTATTATTATAAAAAACATATGGAAAACAACAAAATTGATCTATACCTTGATTCATTGTTGAATGATTCACTTGTATACCAGGACTATCAGTACCGCATTACCAGTTTGGAAAAACTTCGAAAAAAAATTACAGATGCACCACTTGATCCAGCCTTTGTATCCGAAGTAGAAAACAAAATTATTTCCAAAGGCACCTGGCGTAAAATGCGGTTTCGCTCATCAACAAACGCCGAAGATGTTAAAGGCTTTAACGGTGCAGGCCTTTACGATTCCTATACCGGCGATCTGGACGATCCGGAAAAAAGCGTCGGGAAAGCCATAAAGAAAGTGTTCTCCAGCCTGTGGACAGTTCGAGGTTTTGACGAAAGAGAGTTTTTCAGAATAGACCAAAGAAGCGTGGCAATGGGAATTCTGGTACACAGATCTTTTCCAGACGAAAAAGTAAATGGAGTGGCAATCACTGGAAATATTTACAAACCTGAAATAATGGCATTTACAGTAAACGCCCAGATTGGTGAAATAAGTGTAGTACAACCACCTCCAGGAACCATCTCCGATCAATTCCTGTTCTACCTTTTTTCTGCTAATGCTTTCAATAATCCAGTAATAGAATATATTAGCACATCAAATATGAATAACGGTGCACCGGTAATGACCGAAGCAGAGATCGTGCAACTGGCACGATGGCTGGAAAAAATAAAAAGTCATTTCTATTACAATGTGTTCAATTCATCACCTGGTTCATACCCCCTATTCAGCATGGATGTGGAATTTAAATTTGATGGTGAAGACCGCAAATTATACATCAAGCAGGCACGACCATATTAATTGCAACTTTATCCATTATGATATTGATCTCAGGCTGGCGTTGATTGTCTGTAACATTTGCTCTTTTTGAATTTTATTGAAATTTGATTTTTTATGTCAATTACATAATGAATTTTTTTTAAAACAATATATTTGCTCCAATTGTCAGGTAATTTGTCTGATTTATATGGTATAAACCACAATGTCAAATAATCTCTATCTATTATTAAAGTGTCAAAATAATAATTCAATTCATCATTAGTATGTATCAATGAGTCATTTCTAACAAAGAATGACCAAGTTGAACATTCAACAGAATCTTGCCGATTAACATATTGAACCCACTTAGATTCAGTTACAAAATGTATTTCCAGTTCACCATATCCGATTTCACTGAGGTGGCCAGGTGGACCTTTATAATAATTTTTGATTTGTGTCCAATTTCCATAAAAAATTTCAGAGTTGTATTTATCTATCTGATTTTTATTACAAGATAAAAAGTTAACAATAACGATTAACAAATGCAAGACGATGGCCTGATAGCGACAGGATACCGCGAGCGTAGCGGAGACGGCGACGGAGCTTCAAACAGGCCAATGTGCGAAGGCCAAGGGCGGCTTTGCGCCCGATGCTTGCTTTGTTTGTTGGTGGCATGTGTTTGCGCCGATATTCTTTTTTGTTTTTGTCTTGCCGCGCCCGTCTTTCGCCTGCGCACATGACGTGCGTAGGCGTGGTTTATGATTTATTTGACAAATAATTTAAAACTGATTTCCAATCTGGAAAATCAACAGAACCAAAAAGTATATGCTCCCCAGTGAATTTATCCGCCCCGTTTTTAATTCGGTCATCAATTAAAAAGTCTCCAATGTTGAGATTTTTATGATGAGTAATAATAAGCCTCTTATAAGCATATTTACCTAGATGTTTTTTTACCCAGAGCAGCTTATCTGACCATGCAGAGGGGTTTTCCCACGGTGATGTTGATAAAATATAGACATCGAATTTATTTGATAATATTGTAAAGGCTTCTATGCTACCAGAAACAGGATTCATAAGCCCGAAAATGCCGGGAATATCATCAAAGTGCCCGTCATATTTGTTTAAAACATCCTGTGGAATATGGGGAATTGCAGATTTAAAATCAACCAACACGTTATCCATGTCAACGTATAATATCTTTTTCATAGGGTAGAACCTTTTAGGGCATCATATTCTTCATGAAATAAATCAACATAGGGAAATGCTTTCTTTGCTGAAGCCATAAATTTTGCATCTTGAAGTGATTCATAGCTTACATTCTTAAAAACGGCCTCTGCCTTCATGTCATTTACATAGATTTCAGATTTACCAAAGGCATTTGATATTTCAGCTTCCAATCGCTTTTTTAAATCGGATTTCTTGGGGTTCTGGCCCATATCCTTTTTCCAGCGAGCAGGAACATGTTGCTCAACTGAAGGAAGTAGCCGTTCTGTGAGCGTTGAAATATTGTTTTTGATGGCTTCATCAAGTTTGCTTTTGATAGCATTCTTAAAGTCATTAATGACCTTGGTTAACTCCTCAACCTTTTTGTTAAAGGCATCTTTATTCTCGCGAAGTATAACCTTTCCATAACCTGGTATGTTACCGAGAAATTCCTCTTCAATATTTTTACGCAAATCGGTAATGGTTTTCTCAGAAACTTTTGACCCCTTATCAAATTCTATGGTATTGGTAATAAGCTGGAAAGAGCTGCGGAGCCGTTTCTTGAGTTCTTCATCATCCGCAAGCCCCATTAATTCCGGCGGAATTGCAACTTTATGTTTGGAAAGGCTGCAACCTTCAACCTTAAGCTCTACAAATTGAAACCTTGAATTGAATACCCGGACTCGCCTTGCAACATCAAATTTCTGAGGAGGGTTCTGCTTAATATCCTCTATAACGCCATCAATTTTAGCTGAATTTACCTTGTCCAAACCAATCGTTTGCTCAATTTCCTTTTTTTCTCCAAGCCCGATTTCTTTTATAACATTCGACGGAACAGGTTCAATAATTATACCGTTTGGTCTTGTTTTAAGGTCGGTTCCGGATTCAATCAGCAAAGCTGTTGGAGCAAAAAAACAGGCGCGCGCATCGGAAATAAGTATACCTATTCTGATTCCTTCCTGATGGCATACTAAACGGCCGCCACCCAACTCTTTTGCTTTTCCATCCAAAAATTTCATCGCATAAGCAGAACCATCTGCAGACCCATAACCTAAACGGTAAATTTCGGAATTAACATCAAGAATAACGCGGACTTCGGCGGAGTCTAAAATAGCCCATTTTTCAGATATAATGGCTGCTATTTCTTTTGAAATACCAGGGGCGATATAAGCAAGCCTGTATTTTGCAGCACTCAAAAAATTCTTTATGAAAGTTTCATCTACCTTTAATATGCTTTTCATGATATCCCCATGTTATTGTATGTGATACATAATTCTACTTCGGTACAATAAATCATGCTAATAAACACCTTGACATCTGTATGCAGATTCAATAGCACCTTGTCTCCTACGATGACGTTCTTCC
>CAYYNL010000228.1:0-6342 GCA_964472925.1 uncultured Fibrobacter sp.
TTTATGCGCAATAGATTACGTGTTATTCGCGTCAATCTACTGCGGTTTTTAGGTTGAATACTGAAAACAAAATAACAAACGATTATCTTTATAAATACCACTAATAATTAAATCTCAAAATTTTAACATTTAACAATTCATCATGGAAAGGTCCAGCGATGCCTTCTGTCTTTAGAGCTGAAAATCGAAAAGCTGGTCTGGGTCCCTTTAATAAACCGCCCTTTGGACTTCTTACGGTTTTACCTGGTTTGGCTAATGAAGCAGGGGCAGAAAATCTCATTTTTGATATCAGGGAACTTCCACCCAGGCAGTATTCTTTTCCTTATCACTATCATCGTAATGCCGAAGAAGTGATGATGATAATCTCCGGTTTCATGGCTGTCAGAACCAAAAAGGAATTTACTATTGTCAAAAAAGGAGACGTACTGTTTTTTGAAAAAGGAGAAACAGGTGCGCATCAGTTTTACAACCACACCGATCAGCCTTGTATCTATTTCGATGTGAAAAGTATCTATGGCCTGGATGCAGTGGTTTATCCGGATTCCGGCAAGATAATGATAAGTAAATATAATGAAGTATACAAAATGGATAATGGGGTCAGTTATTTCAATGGTGAAGAAAACATCGAAGAAAAATGGAAAGACTTTTTAGTTTAGCAGGAATGCAGAAGTAAATTAAACAAATCATAAATTAAAAATCTCAAATACGAAATACGAAATTCGTAATACGAAATACTAAATACGAAATGCAAAAGCCGAAATACGAAACAGGAAGGAAAGTGGAAGAACAAGAAATGGAACAGGAGCTAAGTAAATTCGTATCCATTGCCTGCTGGGGTTTCTTGTTTAGAATTTGCCATTCTTCTGGATATCAACAGGTCCCGAAAAGTAATTTCATCCCGTAGAAACTTATTAGTTACCAGTATTTCTTTAAAAAAATATCTTCAGATCAGGACGATTGTTTGACCTGAATCGCATAGAACCCTTTATTCTAACGGCCCAGAAGTTTAGAAGAGATTATCGAAGCGTAAATAGCGTCAAACAGTCGTACGATTTAAGGTGTAAGTTAAAACTCCTATGCCCTCTTTTTTCTTTCAGACTTTTGGCTGCCAGATGAATGTGGCAGATTCAGATTATTTACAGCGATTACTTGAAGCTCGAGGATTTTCCGGTAGCAATAGAATCGAAGACGCTGATTTGATAGTTGTAAACACCTGCAGTGTAAGAGAAAATGCAGAACAAAAAGCCAAGGCACGGATTTACGAATTTTCACGTCTCAAAAAAAAGTGTGCCTCTCTTTGGGTTATCGGCTGCATGGCGCAAAGACTGGGAACTGCTCTTAAGGATGAGATTCCGGGGGTGGATCTTGTGATAGGGGCAAAGGAGATTGATTCGATGGAGATGATTCTGGATCAGTATTTCCCCAGACAAAATGCTTTGCATACTACTCTTATAAAAAAGAGCGAAAACAGTGACTTTTTGGCTGTGATGCGGGGATGTAACAATTATTGTGCTTATTGTATTGTACCCTATGTAAGGGGTGTAGAAAAATCCATCCCAGTGAAAGTGATTGAAAAGTCCATTATCAGGCGGGTTTCCGAGGGGATAAGGGAGATAACTCTTCTTGGCCAGAATGTTAACTCATACAACGATGAGGGAATCGATTTCGCAGACCTCCTGCGCAAAATTTCCACCATAGATGGACTCGAGCGGATTCGATTTACCACTTCTCACCCAAAGGACTGCAGTGAAAAACTGATTAAAACTATTGCAGAGATACCAAAAATCTGCAAACATCTTCATCTGCCGTTTCAGGCTGGCTCGGACAGGATTTTAAAACTGATGAACCGCAGGTATTCTTCATCACATTATCGCTCATTGATTGAGATGACCCGTAAATATATCCCCGATGCAGATATTACTACCGATATAATCGTAGGTTTTCCATCGGAGACTGATGAGGAATTTAAAGAGACCCTTGGCATGGTAAAAGAGGTTCGTTTTACTACTGCATTTATGTTCGCCTATTCGGTAAGGGAGGGAACCAGAGCCGCAGAAATGGCAGATGATGTTCCCAGGGAGATAAAGCTGGCCCGCTTAAAAGAGCTTATCGAACAGCAGACCGCAATAACCCGCTCCATTTATGAGGATTTTGTAGGTAAAGAGCTTCAGATGCTTGTCAGTGGACGTCAGGAGAAAAAGGATAAATTGTGGATGGGGATGGATCAGGGGTGTAAACGGCTTCTGCTTTCTTGCGAAAATGCGGAGGCAGGAATGATTTTTAAGGTACGAGCGGTTAAAAGCAGCGGAATGACCCTTATTTGTGAAAGGATATAAAAGATGAGATTCCTCAAATGGAGCGTTTTATTTATAGCTGCATTTATGATGGCTTGGATCCTGATCTTTACATTTACTCAGGAACCCTTTAAATATCTGGTTCCTGCACGTATTTTGGCTTACCAGACTCCTCCCATACCAGTCTATCTATATGTGGCTGGTGCCTTCAGCATAGGGCTTCTTATAGGCTTATGGGTAGCACTCTACTATTTTATCGTCCAGAAACGTCTTCTTGGGATGAAAAGCAAAGAGGCAAATACTCTGGAAAAGCAATTGATTCACTACAAAAACGAACTTGAACGGCTTCAAACCGAACTTGACCGTAAAAATGAACAGTTACAACTTTTGAATCACCAGAATAATAAGGATAAGGCCACTGGAGAACAGTGATGGATAAAAACTACAGATCCGGCATTTTTACACTTACATCCATCCTGCTGGCTATCAGTTGTTTATTTGTAAAAACTATCGAGTCAAATGCCGCTACCGAAATTGCCGGATCTGCAAAAGACGTAAAAACAATCGAGATGGCATACCACAAAAACCCTGCCGATTTGAACACCCGGTTTGCGTATGCAGAGCTGGCCCCATGTTCGACTGCGATTCGGTTGTATACAGAAATCACCAGGTCTGAAAAAGCAACTGATTCATTGAAAGCACTCTCTTTCTGCAGGCTGGGCGATTACAGCTTTGCCCGTAAAGATTATACTGCTTCGGTGGAGAACTATCGCCAGGCAGCCAGAAAAAGCAGTTTACCAGTTTTTCGGCACAAATGGGCCTTGGCTTCCATGGCGGCTGGTGATAATATGACCGCGCAGTCGTTATGGCACACTTTGTCTCTGGAATACGGAGATGAATTCTCCGATATGGCTAATTATTACCTTGGTCTCCTGCAGGTTAAGAAAGGTAATTATCAGGATGCTTTGAGTTTATTTGAGAAATGTGGAAAACCTGATCCAAAGCACTACTGGACAATTGCTTCTCTGGCAGGTAAACTGGAATGCGTATCTGTGCTGGGGTTGAACCAGAAAGCAAAAGAGTACAGTGAACAGCTTAAACCTTTTCAGAAAAACCTTCTGGAAAAAGATCTGCTGGAACTTTCTGCCACAGATTCTGTATCTCTGCGGTCTGTATCATCCGACAGGTTGGATTTGGCATCTGAACTGGACTCAGTGAGTTCCTCCCTGGGACTTTACACTTTGCAGGTCGGAGCATTTGGATCTGTAGAGAATGCCAGGAATCTTCAGAAAAAACTCAGTAAAGAATTCAAAAATGTGACAATGGTAGAGGCAAAACCTGGTGATCAGGTGTTTTACAGAGTGCGAATAGGTTCCTTTTCTTCCAGAGAGGAAGCCCTGAAATTTGCATCTGACTCTTTAGCCGAATCTGGCCTTAAATATACAGTTGTGGAAAAATAAACCTAATTCGGACGATTTAGAATAAAGCTATTTGCTTTTTAATGCGCCTTTTTTTACAGGAGGATTCTCTGGTGGAGTATGAAATAGTTATTGGACTTGAGATACATGCGCAGTTGTTGACTAACACAAAACTCTTCTGTAACTGCAGATCAAGATTTGGAGATGCACCTAATACAAATGGATGTCCGGTTTGCCTGGGTCTTCCCGGAGCCCTTCCTGTGCTTAATCGTCGTGCTGTAGAAATGGCGATACGAATGGGGCTGGCTGTAGGCTGTACTATTAATACCCGGTCGATCTTTGCCCGTAAGAACTATTTCTACCCGGATCTGCCAAAAGGATACCAGATCTCCCAATATGACATGCCAATATGTGGCAGGGGACAACTTATTATCGAGGTTGATGGAGTTAAAAAGTCAATTGGGATTACCCGTATACATATTGAAGAGGATGCTGGGAAATTGATTCATGATCAGGATGTCGATTCATTGTTTGATGTCAACAGATGTGGTACTCCTCTGATAGAAATTGTCAGCGAACCCGATATCCGTTCTCCCAGAGAGGCTTATCAATATTTCGCAGGAATAAAACAGATTCTAGAATACCTTCAGATTTGCGATTGTAATCTGGAGGAGGGGTCGATGCGCTGTGATGCCAATATCTCCTTGCGTCCTAAAGGGGAGTCAAAACTTGGGACCAAAACAGAAATTAAAAACATGAACACCCTCAGAGGCCTGGAGAAAGCTTTGGAATATGAAGCGCAGCGTCAGGAAGAGGTGTTAAGATCTGGAGGGGAAATCATTCAGCAGACTTTCCTTTGGGATCCATCAACCAACCGATCCATACCCATGCGTTCAAAAGAGGATGCGCATGATTACCGGTATTTTCCAGAACCAGATCTGTTACCCTTAGTAGTGGAGCAAAAATTAATTGATTCGCTCAAAGAAACTCTCCCTGAGCTTCCGGCTGCCAGACGATCTCGTTTCGAAAAGCAATATGAGATAACCGCCAATGCTTCAGAAGTGCTTACCTCAGAGCATGCTTTAGCCGATTACTTTGAAAAAACAGTCAGTATTTTCAGTGATGCTCGTCAGGTTGCTAACTGGATAATGACCGACATATTGAGAATAATTAATGAACAGAAGATAACCATTTCTCAACTGCGAATTACCCCTTCCAGACTGGCTTCTTTACTTAAATTAGTACAGGATGGTACCGTGAGTGCCAAGGCTGCCAGAAAGGTGATTGATTTGATGCACTCTGAAGACAAGGAGCCCTCAGAGATCATCGATCAACTTGGACTCAGGCAGGTGTCGGATTCAAACGCTCTGGAAGCGGCAGTTAAAAAAGTGCTGGATGAAAATCCTGAGGAGGTTCAGAGGTACAAAGAAGGTAATAAAAAGCTTATCAGTTTCTTTGTTGGTCAGACCATGAAAGCTACAAAAGGTGCAGGTAATCCAAAGGAAATCAATTCCATTCTGGCAAAACTGCTTGATTAACTGATGAAAACACTGAAACAGATTCTTATAACGCTGGCTTTTTACGGAACGCTCACGGCACAGACAGTTGAGAGTGTATCTGCGGATCCACTATTTACCCATACGTATGCAACTTCAGAGAGTGTTGACACATCAATTACCGATACGCTGCCTGATCCACACCAGATGGCTATGGATGCAAATAAGAAGAATAAAGAAAAAACGAAACTGATAAAACGGACCTTTGATGCCAGGCAGCAGGTTTCTTTGGGGATAGGGATGATGATTTTTATTGCGTTGATCATGACAACTGCTCAGTCCTGGAATCCGAAAAACTAGGTCAACCCTTCGCGAAGATGCTACGGATCGCAGGTGTTTGAACTCGAATGAGGAATCTTTTGGTAAGGCATGCGCCCTTTATTGGTTACCGCTAGCCATTCAGTTAGTAAGTCAGAATGCGAGCAAGGAGACCAGGAAACAAGCAGCTAACCTGAGTCGCAATAGGGAGATTAATATGGGAAAAGAGATACTTATTGTTAAAAACATGACTCGAGAAAGTCATGGCCTCCTGGATAAGGTATTAAAGGAACGTGGTATTGGATACACAATTGCAGACCTTGATCAAGGAGATAAATTCCCACCTGTTAAAGACTTTGGAGCCGTTGTGGTTCTTGGTGGACCAGACAGTGCCAATGATGAGACAGAGAAGATGAGAAACGAGCTGGTTCGTATCGGTGAAGTACTGGCAGCAAAAATTCCTTATCTTGGCATTTGCCTGGGGCTTCAGACTCTTGTTAAAGTATCTGGTGGCAAAGTCCTGAAATCCCCTGTTAAAGAAGTCGGTTTTATTGGTCCGGACGGAAATAAATTTACAGTAGAACTTACTGAGGATGGTAAACTGGACCCATTGTTTGAAGGCCTCGATCACACTTTCAATGTTTTACAGCTTCATGGTGAAACAGTAGAACTCACAGATTCCATGATACTGTTAGCCACCGGAAATTTCTGTCGGAATCAAATAGTAAGAGTAGGTTCGAACGCTTATGGTATCCAATGTCATTTTGAACTCACACCGGAAATGTTTGAAATCTGGATAAACGAAGATCAGGATTT
>CAYYNL010000229.1:0-6221 GCA_964472925.1 uncultured Fibrobacter sp.
GGGGTTTATACTTGCACTGAAGTCAATCAGTTTTTCTTCAGGACAGCCAGCTTTATTGGCTAGGATTTTTATGTTTCCGCCATGAGGGATAGGTGCGTTCATTTTAGGGACGGACTATGTTTTTATGTTTTTGTTGCTTTTTTAAGGAATTTAAATATACAATGGCTCAAGTTCTCAGGCAAATTAGGGACGGACCATTTTTTTCTGATTTCCATGGCCCCCCTTTTTGGTTATAGTTATGAACGGACCATGGTTTATTTTTTTGTCTTTCTTTGAATTTTGGGATGGACTATTTCTGATATACAGTATTTTATTTTTAGATAATCTTCAATTGCATGTGCAATACACAGTCAAGTACTACCGCCACAGACGGTTGCTTTGAGCGGCAAAGCCGTGAAAGCAAAAAGGCACGATAGTTCCATTACGAGACTCCTGGCTCCACTGGTTTAGCCAGTGGTTTCCTGAAAGCCAGAAATAAACTATCCCATCAATATCTTTTCTATCTCTTCACTATGGCTGTTAAAAAAATGATAGGATCTGCTGTCATCCTGAAGAGTTGCCATTTCCCTAATATCCTTTTCGCCAAAAAGAATACATTGATAATATTTGAATGCGTTTGACAATAACAGGTGCAATTCCAAAATATGTTTAGCCCCAAAACCAGTTTCGTTTTGCCACAAGTTTCGCATCTGTCTGTCTGTTATAAATAAATAATCTGCCCATTGTGTTACTGTAGATGGGTTACGTTTGAGTAGTGTGTCGATAGAGGCATTCAGTGTATCCGAAGCTTTCTTTGCTGCTTTTTTGCTCAGGATTCCCCGTATAGTCTGCTCACAGATAGAAGAGAAAAAAAACTCAAATTTAAATGTACTCCCTTTTTCCATAACCGCTTTTGCACCCAACTGAATGCAAGCTGCCCCCTTACTAGGAGAGTTCGATCCAGTCAAGACGATACAGGGAAAACAATCTGAATAATTGCGTAAGATAAAAAATTCATCTCCCGCATAATCGGAAATTCCAAGATCAAGAATGCAGAGATGGAATTTTTGATTATCGTTTATTAATTGAATTGCACTGCTGGTAGTAGAGGCTTTTCGAAATGCAAATATTTTTACCGGTTCCAAAAATTCAAACATCAAATCCTGATAACCAGGATCATCCTCAAGTAAAAGCAAATTAAGTCGTCTGTTAAGAAAGCTGTAAGGTTCTGTTCCCATATTACACCAATAACTCTATTTTTGCATTTTTGGCCGGAATTGTGGAAGAAGCTCGGTAGTAATTCTCTGACGCATCCGCAAACTAATATGTTCCCATATTCTGTCAAGTTCAGCATAAACTTCATCACTTATTATCTTTGGTCTGGGGGTCTTGAAATTTTCTGGGATAGAATCGTATCTAACTAAAAGGTAAGCCATATATAAAGCATAATCATCTGCCCCAATTATCTCTTTTTGAAATTCATTTCTTAATTTTTGCAAAGGATTCTGCATTACACTGGCAGTCTGAAAAAAAGAATAATCCTGTTTATTGTACAAAGGTTTTTTGGACATTGAAATTGAAACGACTAGTACCATTGTTCCAGATAATAAGATAACGGTGAGATTAATTAGAAGAATTTTTTGGCGAGATTTTCTTTTTGCACTTACTACCGATCCTTCTGCCAGCTTGCCAGCCATAGAGGCAATTACTTCTTCGCGACTCATTTTTTTGGAAATACTGCGCTTCACTTTAACCAACTTTTTATAATTCTGACCTCATTCAATTAAAGAATTATAGTAACGAGACAACATAGGTTTCAACAACCAATTTTTTAGGGGACGCTTTTGAGGGGATTTGGGGGACGGACTGCTTTTAAATCATTAAGAGGACAGACTTGTTTTTAGCAATTCTCAATTTTCCATTTCACTTTTCCTCGTTTCTAGCTTTCTGCTTTAGACATTTTGATCAGCTGATTTCTGTATTTTTGAGCCTATCAATCCCTTAGTGGAATTTAGCTGGTTTAATATCTAAATCAAATCAGTCCGTCCCTACAAACTGGTTTCGTCCCTAAAAACTGGTTTATAATTTGCAATTATTTTGGCCAACTAACTACAATCCACCTCTTCTGGAGAGAACCTTATGCCTCGAATGTTCCGTCTGGAATCACCCGGTTCACTGGTACATATCATGGCACATTCGGTTGAGGAAAAACCTCTATTTGTAGATGATAAAGACAAATCGGAATTCATTTCCCGCTTTGAGAAAGGTCTTATCAAAAGCGGATTTCATTGCTACACATGGGCACTAATGGACAATCATTATCATCTGTTCCTAAGGACAAGCGAAAAACCTATGAGTAAGCTGATGCGAGGTCTCAATGGTGGATATGCAACTTATTACAATAAAAGGCATGGCAAACATGGCCCCTTATTTCGCAACCGCTTCAAATCGACTCTATGTCAGGACCAGCATTATGCTGCTGAACTGGTTAGATACATTAATCTTAATCCTTTGCGTGCGGGAATGGTAAATTCCCTAGAACAACTTAAAAAATATATTTGGTGCGGTCATGGTTGTCTTATGGGAGACAGCAGTGCTATTGGAAAAACCTTTCAAAAACGAGAGGAATGTCTCCGACGTTTTGGAGAAAATGAAGAAGAGGCTCTAAAATCATATATAGATTTTCTGATTCAAAGCTGTGGAGGAAAACCAGAAATCGCGGGTCAGCTCTCAAAAGTAGAGTCAACTGAGATTAGCGGTTCCTGCAAAGGATGGCCTACGGTTATTGGAGATCCAGAATTTGTAACCCAAATCATGAACAAATACAAAAATCTAATCCATCAAAATCACCGTAAAGCAGACTATCCTTTTATAATGGGGACTATCGCACAAAAAGTCTGTCTTGAGTATAATATCACTTTACCGGAGCTAAAAAAAAGAGGAAGAAATAATGCTATAGCTTTTGCACGTGCAGTATTCTGCTATCGGTTACATATACAGGAGTTTATTCCACTTTCGGTCATAGCTAGTTTCCTGGGCACCACAATTTCTCCGATTGCTATACTGGTTCAAAAGGGAGCTGACATCTGCGAATCTGTCCCTATTAGTAAGGTAATTATTTCTTAAGAAGAATGAACAAATTCACTACACTATTGGTTAATGTCTGTTTCATCATTTCAAACCTCGATTTAGTTCTATCCTATTGGATAACATTTATAATGCATTATGTTCGAACCAAACCAAAACTTTAACAATAATTTACCGAATCAATTTTTAGATATATAAGTCCGCCTTATAAGCCAGATCCAAGATCCAAACATCCAAAGTCCGTCCCTAAAATGACGAAGTAAAGCCACTAAAAGTAGTCCGTCCTCAATAGTCCGTTCCTAAAAAGTCCGTCCCCTTAGACACGTCCTAAGACATCTCCAGCATTGCCCTCAATGACCTCTCCGCCTTCCTGGCTATCTCCTTATCCAACTCTATAAGCTCTCCACCACTCCCTGCAAGTGCATCTCTCACCATCAATAACGTGTTCTTTTTCATATTAGCACAGACTACATCCTCCGACAATGCATTAAAAACCTTCCCAGGATTTGCCTTCCTCAATGTATGTAAAATCCCGGTCTCCGTAGCAATAGTAAAATGAGTGTGAGTAGTCTCTTTTACAAAAGCACACATCTCCCCTGTCGAAAAAACATAATCTGCCAAAGCCCTCGACTCCGAAGGTGCTTCGGGATGAATAAGTATAAGTGCTCCAGGATATTTACTCCTGGCATTCTTAACCATCTCCGGAGTTATTTGATGATGAGTAGGACAAAAACCCTTCCACAAAACCATCCGCCGCCCCGTTTTCTCCTGAACATACGAACCCAAATGCTGGTCAGGTACAAAAATGATCCCCTTGTCCGGTGGCAGTTTATTGGCAATTTTCACCGCATTTGAACTGGTACAACAAACATCCGAGAGTGCCTTTATCTCCACTGTCGAATTAACATAGCACATTACCAAATAATCAGGATATTCTGCCTTGAGCCTGAGCAGCTCTTCCGGTTTGATCATATCTGCCATTGGACATCCGGCTTTGGGTTCACTTAAAATGACCTGCCTTGACGGATTTAAAACCGCTGCAGTCTCTGCCATAAACCTTACACCACAAAAAATGATCTTATCCGCCTCTGTCTTACTGGCTTGTACACTCAAACCATAAGAATCACCCACATAATCTGCTATGTCCTGAATCTCAGCAGGCTGATAGGTGTGTGCCAGGATAACCGCATTTTCTTTCTTTTTCAAAGTCTCTATCTGTGATTTTATTTCTGGTACATTTGTTCTTTTCACAAAAGGAGAGATATTACGCAATTTTTCCACTATTGATGGCATTACATCAATTACTGCATCTATATCCTCATCAGTGGTATACCTGCTGAGTGAGAAACGGGTGGAACTGTGTGCAAATGTATATGGAATACCCATCGCCCGCAGCACATGTGAAGGTTCAAGTGAACCGGTCGTACAGGCTGAACCCGATGATGCGGAAATTCCGCTTTCATCCAGATGAAGCAATATCGATTCGCCTTCAATAAACTCAAAACTGATATTGGTAGTATTGGGAAGACGGTGCTTTTTATGACCATTAAGCTTTGCACCAGCACATCTGGCCATCAGCTGGGCCTCTAACCGGTCTCGCAACTGTCGAACTCTGGTGTTTTCCTCTACCATGTGCTTCTTTGCAAGTTCACAAGCCACACCAAGCCCCACAATGTAGGGAACATTTTCAGTGCCAGCCCGCAAGCCGCGCTCCTGATGTCCACCGTGAATAAGTGGCCCTATTCTGGTCCCTTTACGTACAAATATCGCCCCGATTCCCTTGGGTGCATGAAGCTTATGCCCGGATAATGCAAGTAAATCTATTGATGTTTCTTTCAGGTTGATCGGTATTTTTCCCACCGCCTGAACCGCATCAGTATGAAAAACACCACCTCTGCTCTTTACCTTTCTGGCTAACTCGCAAACCGGAAATATCACACCCGTCTCATTGTTGGCCCACATAAGACTGACAATTGTGTCCTCATCAATGATCTGATCATCCAGCGAGTCCTCAGAAAGCATTCCCTCTTCATCCACCTCCAGCTCCACTAGCGCTGCACCTTTCTTTTTAAGATATCTGCAGGTATTGCGTACTGCCGGATGTTCCACCGCGGATGTAATGATCTTGGATCGGTTCCCATGAACAGCACAAAACCCTTTTAACGCAAGATTATCACTTTCTGAACCACAACTGGTAAAAATAATCTCTTCTGGTAAAGCCCCTAAAAAGTCTGCCACCTGCTCTCTGGCCTGTTCCACATACCGACGAATGTAACCACCAAAGCGGTAAATACTAGATGGATTACCATAGCGATCCTTAAAAAATGGTAACATTGCTTCAAGAACCTCAGGTGCTACCTGAGTTGTGGCATTATTATCCAGATAAATCACTTTCTCATTCATCTTAAACTCTTTTCCTAACCCCCTGTAAGCAATATCGCATTCACCGGGATTTTCCTAAATGCCCTGTCATCAAAATGAAATTCAGTATTGCGATAAAAAAAATTGTGCTACCTTTTAAAAATTTCAGTGATTGCAAAAAGATGGTAAAAACCCTGTTTTTTTTCAATAAATGCCCGGTATTAAATAAGCCAAGTGCATTATCAAGAGCTATAAATAATAACCAGCTAAAAATCATTGGTAGAATTATCCATCTGTTTTTCATCCTCACCTCCACCTTTTTCGACTGCCCTTTGCACGAATGTTTAAAATAAAACCCGACACAAAGTAACTGCTTATAATTAATTTTAACCTGATTCGGACTGTTGTTACTTCGTTCATGGTATTTGGTACAAACCGCCATTTTATATGTAGTTTTATTTGACCTGAATCGCATAAAACCCTTTTAAGCCTGGCAGCCCTGAAACCTTTAAGAACACATAACATATCTACCAGGTGAATATGGTCAAAAAAGTTATGAGCCAGTCAATTACTACCGCCACAGGTGGTAGCTTGATTGAGCGGCAAATCCGCGAAAGCAAGAAGGCACGATAGTGCCTTTACGAGACGTCTGACTCCATTGGCTTAGCCAGTGGTTTCCTGAAAGCCAGAAATAAACAAAGGTTCAAAGCGATGTTGGTCAAACAATTGTACAATTTAGGTTTAAACCTAAAAACCGCAGTAGGTGACGATGAAGAACCGTAAGATATTGATGC
>CAYYNL010000230.1:0-6116 GCA_964472925.1 uncultured Fibrobacter sp.
AGTTTAAATAGCATAATTTTATACCTAAAACATCAATGATGCCGATTCACAAAAAATACCACATCTTTACCTCTTAACTCAGCGATCTCTACCATTAAGCTCCGAATCCTCCTACATTTCTTCGATCTCTTCGATGCCCAGAAGCCACAGGCAAGATTTGAGCACTGATTTGAATGCGCTTACCAGATGCAATCTGAACGTCTGCTCATCACTGCCTATTACCTGACAGGCATGATAAAATTCGTTGAAAATTTGAGACAACTCAAATGCATAATTTCCAATAATTGATGGTGAAAGCTTTTCGGCTGCAGCGTTTACTGTCTCCGGGAAAAGATTGATCTTCTTGATGATTCTCAGTTCAAAGCTGTTAAGTTTCGGTATTTGCGGCTGAGATGGCTTTCCGGCTTTGCGAAGAATAGATGCGGCTCTGGCGTAACTATACATCAGATAAGGGCCGGTATCCCCTTCAAAACTTATTGCTTTTTTAGGATCAAAAAGCATGTTTTTGGTTATATCAATTTTAAGAAGTTGATATTTGATAGCAGACAGAGCGATCTTAAGGCTTCTATCGCTCATTTCCTCATCTGAAAGAGTATATCTTTCTTTAAGTTCGTTAACAGCAAGATCTCGGGTTTCTGCAATCAGATCATCTGCATCCACTACGGTTCCTTCACGCGATTTCATCTTGCCCTCAGGAAGCTCAACCATTCCATAAGAGAGGTGTTTCATTTTGTCAGCAACAGAATATCCTAATTTGCTCAAGATTGCTATCAGGACCTTAAAATGATACTCCTGCTCATTTCCAACCACATAGATAGAACGGTCATAGTGGTATTCTTTATCTTTGAGAAGTGCAAGGTAGAGATCCTGGACTATATATACCGAAGTGCCATCAGGGCGAAGAAGCACTTTTTCTCCCAGTTTTTCGGATTGAAGATCAACGATTACTGCACCATCATCCCGCTTTGAAAAGATTTTACGCTCAAGCCCTTCATTTATTATTTCTTTACCAGATTTGTAGATCTGGCTTTCGAAGTATTCTTTTTGAAATGAGATACCAAAAAGCTCATAGGTTTTTTGGAACCCTTCGAAAGCCCATTTATTCATTTTTTTCCATAGCTCTACTGTGTGAGGGTCGCCAGCTTCCCATTTCCTGAGAAGGTCCTGTGCTTTTTCATTCCACGATTGATCTTCAGATGCCTTTTTACTGAAAAGGACATAGTAATCACCAACAAAATGATCTGATTTTTTTCCAACGCTCTCAGGAGTACTGTTTTTGCCCAATAAATCGTAGGCCAGCATGGATTTGCAGATGTGAACACCACGATCATTGTTTATTGAGGTTCTAAAAACAGAGTTTCCGCAGAACTGCAAAATTCTGGAAACGCTCTCTCCAATGGACATGTTCCTTAGATGGCCCAGATGAAGGGGCTTATTGGAATTGGGTGATGAGAATTCCACTACAATACGCTGTCCACGATTCTGTTTTCCAAATGATTCTTTACTGGCTTCGCTGATAACTTTCTCTGCCATTATCTCGCGTTTGATAAAAAAATTGAGATAGCCCGATACAGCAGTGATCTTTTCGATTTCCTGGGGAAGAGCCATAGATTTACTGAGTTCATCGGCAATTATAGCGGGGCTTTTGCGAAAGATGCGAGAAAGGGAAAAACAGGGGAAAGCGAAGTCGCCCATCTCATCGCTTGGAGGTATTTCAATAAGCCGTTGGATCTCCTGTTCAGTGAGTTTTCCACAGAGCTCTTTTGTAAGAAGTTGGATAACAATATCTTTCATTGGCCGATCCTTCAAAATTTAAAAAGATTGAGACTTATTAGTTAGTGCTAAAATATACTTTTCTGCATTAGAGAATGTTTATTTGATGCAGGGAAGGGACGGAAACTAGATTGAAAAACATCTCAAATTGAGGATAACACCCAACTGTGCAGCAATTTCCGGTAGTTACGAAATCCTAATTCAATTCTAAATCACAAGCACCAAATCCCAACAGGAAATTTCAACCCATAAATTCCAAATCTCAAACAAATTTCAATAACCTATCATTCGTACACCAAAAGATGTCATTCCCTTATGGTTTAGAAATCTCCTGCATTAGGTTTCTGTTTAGGATTTCGGACTGCACCAGTTGCTAAAATCGTGGTGTAGTTGTTAAAGTAGCTTATATCTATATTTTTTTAGAAATTTGACTCTTTACAGGCCCCTTCCTAAACTCTATTTGGAGGGGACATTTATAGGGACCGAAGAGTCAGTTGATGTTTTTTTTCCAATGATGATAGTATGGGGAAGACTGTTTCTTTTGATACCGACCAAGCCCCCAGACCAGTAATCGATATACCCCAGATGATTGAGAGACGAGAAGGCAAGATACAGTAAAACACCAATAAGAGCCAGTTTAGGCCAGGGGGATTTTTTTTCAGCATACGGATCAGTAATATCACGATGTGAGCCGGGAGGCATAGTGGCTACATGTGTCAACATTGCTCCAAATGGAACATTGATCCGCGCTCTACCGTTTATCGCCCATCCGCTGGCATCCAGGATCGGACCCAGATTACGTTTACGAAGCTTGATATAGGCCAGAATTATGGAAGGTGCCGAGATGAGTGCGATTAACCCGACTATTGAACCAACAATCGCCAAGGGACCAAGCTTGATAATTCCCGAAATATATCCCAAAAGTGTGGCAATAAAAGTACCCAGGGCACCAGCCGCAACTCCCAGAGCAGCAACAATACCGACATCGAGTTTTTTAGGTTGCTGCAGTGGTTCGATTCGGATTTTGTCAGCATTGACTGCAGTATTTGCGGCCTCCGATAGTTTTTGAGAGGATTGGGTCTGCGCATCCATAGCTCTTTTTGCTACCTGCGATTCGATCAATCGTACCAGACCTTTGTAGGGTTGCCAGAATGCTTGAGTTATGCTTATGGGATTATCGATTATTTTTATAATTGTAGCATCCCAGTCTTTCCCATACCTGTCATAGAACACACCGTTTCGACCAACCATCAGGTTTTCCGAATCACCACTGGTAAATGCTGCCACTATCGTTATTTTCCCATCATCACCTTTTCTTTTGCACTCGCAATATGCAAGATAGGTTCCAGCCATAGCTGCAGTCAGGCTGTGTTTGTCAGGATTATCCACTTTTATACACAAATGGCAGCTTCTCTGATCTAAATACAGTGTACCAGCCTGAAAAATTGCTGGTTCTCCTTTGGAATAAAAATCCTTAAAATTAACAAAATTGATAGATAATTTATAGAGATCTCGACGCAATCGTATAAGCTTTTCAAGATCATTTATAGTAGAGAAAACAGTCTTTTCTGAATTGTCCAGCTCTATAAGTTTAAATAATTGTTCTTTTACTGTACCGGTCAATAGAATACTTATGCGTTCTTTGTCTAAATGATCAAAGGAGTGGACTGGTTTACGTTCTTTCCACGATATAAGAGGTTCGAATATTGCTAAAACCGTGTTCCAGTCCGATAAGGAAAGTGATTCGCGTTCACCAAGACAAGAATTGACTACAATGCTTTTGAAAATTGCCATTTTTTTTGTCCAGGCGGGATTCAGACCTGTGCTTAAGGGAAGAGGGCAGTACTTTTTGATCGTGGCCAGAGGGAGTCCGGCGAGTTCCTGGCAATCTTCAGAGAGTGTTTTACCGGTAATGAGAAAATCCTTTTTTACGATTCCGTTAAACAGATCTGCTGTGTTATCATCAAATTCAGCAATTGCACAGCGCAGGAAATAATCATTGATCTTATCTTTTACTGCAAGGATCGCCTCAACAGCTCCGAAAGGATCCACTGCTTTATCCCTGCAAGGAATGGTATATTTTAAGTTTTCCATCTCACTAAGCCATGTATAATATTGGCTTAACTGACTAAAAAAGCTTTCCAGTTTTGTCAGGTCAATGCCAGATTTTCCAGACCGGTCTTCAAGTGAACCGGTTGTAGCGATGATCTCACGAATAATACCCTTTAATGTTTCATCTCCTGTAGAATCTTCGGTGATTATCCCATCCCCGTTAAAAGCCATTACTGAAAATGCTTTTTCCAATACCTGAACATCCGCTAAGGTAAGCATCTCTGATTCATTTTTACCTATTGTTTTCAGAGACCTTTTGACTGAATCAGCCAGAATTTTTCCTTCGTCGGAGCTGTCATTTATCATGTTAACAGAAATTCCATCTCCTCCTGGAACCAGATCATCGGGATTTTTAAGAAGCCTTCCCGCCCATTTGATTGCAGCAATCAGCTCTGGAGCACGGATACGTCCATCTTTATCTGTATCAATCATGGAGAGCGTCTTTTGGTCAAAGTAAACATTGGTGATTGAACAGGATAAGGCAACCCAGAGCTTCTGATCCAGTTGATCGAGTGCGAGAAGATCTCTTGCGGAATCAATCCTTACCTGATCAAAACCACCAGCACGGAAAAATTGCCAGGCATGTGCATTTTCTTTTGGATTGTGCTTCTTTTTCATATACTTCTTTAAAATGTGGAAATTAAAAAACAATTTCACTAAACGAACTAATCGGTCTCTGTGTTATAATCCTGAGCCAGATCTGAAATTATTAATACCTAATTTGCAAGAGTATAGGTAAGTGCCAGTCCAACTGTTTCACGGAATCTGACATCGCTGTCAATTTCTTTATCATAAAGAATTTGCGCATAAAGATTCAGCATTATGTATTTAGTCAGAGTAACACCTAAAGTGTTTTCCCAGGTTATATCCGGATAACGCCAGTCCTTTGCATCGCTATTTCCTTCCATCTTTTCAGCGATGCTGCTGAAAACTGCTTCATATACCTTGATTTGCGCAATATAACTTAATCGATTATCTTTTGTTACAGCCTTGAAATTTGTGACAAACTCTAAACCACCATCATTAGTTACTTTGTCTGATGGACGCAGAGAATCGGGTAACTGGTAGTTCCGTTCGATTGATTGGCGGACAGCACCCCCTATTCGAGCATTCCAGTTGATAAATTTGTTGTTGAGAATATCTTTAATTGCACCAAAGCTTTCTGTCACTGCTGCCGGATTGAGGTAAATTCTTTTTTCGAATCGCATGTCAGCAAACTGGGTAACTGCTCTGGCACCTATAAATGGATCGATAAATCCATTCAGCGTAAATCTTGCTACCGTTTCGAAATCGATAAGATCACTGGATTTTTTCATGGATTCCCACTCTTTTTTACCTGAAGAGTTTTCCTCCTTCATAGAAGTCTGGCCAAATTTAAGCTTTAGATTATTAATACTGGTAAACCAAGGGGTAAGAGCCCGCTGAGCTGATCCATCAAACTGCCATCCCCAAGAAAAAGCACTAACTTCATCACCAGCCCAGTTGTCACTGTAATGATTAAGCGTCAGTGTCAAATTAGTAAGAATCGAATATTTCCACTTTTTTGAGGCATCCGATGTGGAATCCTGACCGAAAGAGTGAACGCTAAAAACTGCTACCGCTGCGATTGAAGCCATAAACAACGAACGAAGGCCAGTCAATAGATGTAATGTTGTTCTGATAATCATAATGCAAGATCTCCCATTATTATTTAAAATATTTTGAGTTATTATCTAATTTACTTGAGAGTACCGAGTTCTTCTAATCGGTAACCATTAACATTTTTGATTTTTCTAAAGCTAATTCAACCCACTCCTCAACAAGCAGTTTAAATTCTTTATACGACTTTATCTGCTTCTCAACTTGTTTTGCGAATTGCGGACGTACATAATCTGTCCGGCTTTTCATTTTATGTGTATAACTTACCTGATAATACGCACCCGTCTTTTTTTCAGGATCTTTATATTGTATCGTAAGTGATCCTGGACGCATATCACCGATTTTATTCAGTTTTTCTTTTATTTGAGCAATTCTTTTATCAATAGTATGTATTCGTGCATTATCCATAATGAGAATTCCTTTTCCATAATATAATTTATGGTAGAATAGCATATAAATGCTATACTATTGTGAAATCGAACACGTTAATGGCAAAGGAATACACTCATGTGGTATATATGGTGGCAACAAGTGCAACTACTTCGACCTGCATTTTCAAGAACACGTACCTTTTTATGGTTTTCTCTCGGAAT
>CAYYNL010000231.1:0-6102 GCA_964472925.1 uncultured Fibrobacter sp.
CTTTATCGACAAGGTGATAAAGTCGAAACACCTGATTGGCTTAGCAATCAATAGGTTACGCGAATGCGCCATATCAAGCTGCGGAATTAAGGGAACTTGAGTATTTAGCTGGCAGATCAGGACTTAAAAAACAGGCCAATTCCCATTTAACAAGGAATTGGAACCTGTTTTTTACGGGGATATGGGATTTCTAATTTTTTACACCAATATTAAATTTGGAAACAGTTCTTTGACCATCTTCTCTTTCGACTCTCAATATTGCCAGATAAGTTCCGGTTGCCACATACCTACCATTATTTTTCGTTTTAGTGTTTATCATTCCGTTCCACAAGAAATAAATATTGGATGAACCATTGTCACGAGATGCCTTTGAGGAATCTTCGAAAACCTTATTTCCCAATGCATCGTAAATCACAATAGAACCTTTCATTTTAACCCTGGTGACCACTTTTGACACTGCCTTCACCCTGATTACCATTCCCGCTTCTCCATTAAACGGTACATGTCCGTCATCCTTAAAAAACGACTTATTTATAACCAGAGGATTAGGTCCCTTATCTACTATAATGGTAAAGTCAGCCTGTTTAACCTTCATTGGAGCATGACGGTTATCAGATATTGTAACTTCGTTTCCATATTCATCCGAAACCCCAGCATTCCCACTTATCCAGATAGAGTCCTTATCTCCAGGGATTTCCACGTCATTTATTGATTCGACCATGAATTCGTGAGTATTACCCATATTTTTACCCGGAATTTTTATAGTAAATGTATACTGTTTTCCGGCTTCAATGTTGTATAGTATGAATGGCTTGTCAACATTAATATCAGCGACATCTTCAGAAAAATTAACCAATAATGTATCCGGTTTGTTGGTATCATCTGCAGAAGCAAATTCAGCAGAAATTATAACCGGTGCAGCGCTATCTTTAACATCAATTTTTATTTTATCATCCGGAAAATCTGCATGTTTGGCGGTCAACTGCATAACTCCTGATGTAGCTATGTCTTTGATCATATCGGAAATGTCGATCGATATTTTCTTTTTCGATTCATCGGTATATGACAACAGATCAGAACCAGCACTTTTTTCCGAATACTCTCTCCAGGTGAAATTAAAACTGAGATCCTCTTTACGTATCTCTTTCAGAAATTCCACTATTATCAAATCAATTTTTCCATCACGGTCTGTATCCTTATAACAGGAATATTTAACTGTTGGTGCAGCAGCCTTTACAATCACTGGTACTCTGGGATTCTTAGGATGAGGATGATTGGCAGCGTAATCAACCAAATCACCTTCTGCATTTAACCAGATCGAATCACCATCAGCTATTACTTCATTTCCCTTGACTATTATAGTAAAGGCCAGGGAATCCGGGACTACCCTGAGAACCCTCTGTATTTCCAGCGGATAATCTTTTCCGCCTTTACGCAAAAGCAGATTGTCTCCCTCTATAGTCTGCCTGTCAACCGACTCGGATAACCGTATTACCAGAGTATCGATCTGTTCTCCATCACTTTTATTAACCCTTTCAGAAAGCACTGCTTTACCCGTAAGCACAGGTCCCGCACTGTCAGCAACTATAAAGGTAGAAATTTTAACAGCCCCCTGATGAGTTAAACAGGATTTCCCCTGTTTCTGGGCTGCAGATCTGAAACCAGTTACTCCGGCTACAAGCTCCGGCTTAAGGTTGATAGTCAGATGAGTGGAGTCAGACAATTTAAATTCGTCGTCTGATGGCTTTATGGATCTAACTGTAGATGCAACAGGAAATGCCAGACTCAATGAGTCCGGAAGATCTTTCAGTTTGATTGAATACTCCACAACCAGTTGATCAATCGATCCGTTTCCGTCAGTATCCTTTATCCATCCTCTTTTGGCCACCGGGAAATCGGCTTTACTTATTATGTAAGCTTCTGCACTGTCTGTAGTATCAGTAGGATCGATATACTTAATCCACACCATGTCTCCACCGCTCATGGAAATCTGATTCTTTCCGCTCTGAGAAGGAGGCAGACCGACTACAGAAATCGTATTAACCGTCTGAAATGTATTGGTGGAATCTCCGGTTTCCAGAAGTATGACCCTGATGGAATCGCCTGCTTCAGGATTTGTAACACTGACATAAAGAGTATCTTTCTCTTTGGCATTTTTATTCCCGTTACGGTCTGTAACGATAATATGGAATACCGAAGTGTCAATTTTTACTGTATCACCCAAAGGTTGCATCTTTTCATTTTTAAGACTCAACTGCGATGGGTACTGCTGAATAAAGGGAGCTTCAATATAAAAGCTGTGATTTGAAACGGCACAACCAAAACACTCTTCACAATCAGTCGATGGTCCGGCAAACAGGGTAACATCTGCCTGATTTCGTCCATTTCGAACCGGAACAGGAATGTTAAAGTCGTAATTCTGATTTGTCTCGTTCCATTTCACATAGGAAGAGGGATCTGCAAGACGAACACCATTAACCCAGATATCATTTATCATTCCATCAATCGGCGTAACTTTTGCATATCCTTTTACCGATACGGTTTTTGCAGTTCCTTCATACAGATAATAATCGGCAGTGGGATTATTTATGGGTGATGTAATCTGCGTAGCAAGCTCGTAATGAGTTTTCTTGGTTTGCAACTCTTTTTGGGAGGGAGAGTAACCCCAGACGTATTCACCTTTACGATAAACAGTAATGTAGTAATTAATGGGTGTTTTAAAATTACTGGAATCTACAGACTCTTTTGTCATAACCGGTACGCCATCATAATCGTAAGGGTCTCCATCTTCCTTGCTGTGAGGCCCAAAACTCCAGTCTGCATCGGTTATTTCCTTAAGAGAAGGACTGTTCCATGCATCCTTATATGGGTAAAATGGGCTCCTGGCTAAAATCGAAACATCGATCCGGAACCGTGCTCCCGATTCCATTACAGCCGGACCCATGGGCAGAGGAATATAATACCCCCATGTTTTAGTCTCGGGATCATAAGTATCTTCGATACGCACTGGTCTGGCGCTTTGTACATATTTATCGAGATCCGTTTTAAAATGCTTATCCTGGTAACCATCACTTCGGTATTTTATACCAATATCAACTCTGAACATTACATGGTCTTCAAATTTCACCACAGTATCAGTTGTTCTGCTAAAGGTCCCGGCTTTAAGAGTATAAGTTTCGGGACCACGTACATATATTCTCAATTCCAGTGAATCATAGCTCTTAATATCCTGATTCATGATATTAAGGCCTAATGTTGGCATCCCTTCCCAGACATATCGGACTGCACGTACATCAAATTCTACATGTTCAACCGGTGTGGTAAAGGTGTAATACTGTCCGTTATTGTCATCTCTTGACTCACCAGATTCCACATAGAAGTAGTACTTTGTCTTTTCCTTCAATCCGCCGATTTTTACATAATGAAACTTGGCCGGATGTCCTGAAACATCACCTTCCTGTACAGTAACAGGAGGGATCTGTTCCCCAAAAACCACTTTGCTGTCAAACTCACCATTAGGTGTATACCAGAAAATCTCTGCACTGTCATAAGTCACCCTGCAGACTTTTACATTCTGTATATCTGCGTTGGTGGGGCAGTTCTGAGCAGTAGTAAAGGTGAAGTTTACCTTCTGCCGCTCCTCATTGATATTCTTAAGGGTTGATTGCCTGCCAAACTTGTCTTTGACTATTACAAAGAAACTATAGGCTGTTCCTTCATCCAGTCCATTCAGGGTAATCCGATGCAAAACCCCCGAAGAATCCGAAGAAACAGTCTTATCGGTAGTTTCACCCTTCCCGTAGTTAACCTGAGCATCACCAAATTTTGACTGTCTTATATCGATAATAGCCTTGTCACAACCAACATACATTATCCGTACAGAACCATCAGGCGGACCAACCGTATCCTGCTTTGCCAACCCGACAACCGGCATCAGGATGTTTGTGGTAGCATCGATACCAGTTTCCGAGTGTGTGTAATCATCGTAATGCTCACTATATAAATTTGGCCCTGATGCTGTGGGTGTATAGCCCCCCTGCAACGCACCAACCGGTGGAATGTACCGATAAAAAGCCCCTGGCAAGTTTTTCCCTTCAGGATTTGCTGCCCTGTGATGAGGATGATTGAAGTTTTTTTCTCCAACACCATAAATCATACTTATGTCCCATGGATTGACACCAAGCATATAATCCAGCATACGAATCAATACGGTCTTTACCTCTTCTACCTTCCAGTCCACATCTGCCGGAGTATTAGGCAACACAATATTCTGGATTTTGGATGCGACATCGTAGTAATAGTACATATCGGTTATATTTCCGGCCTGATAACGATTCAAGACCCACTCTTGCTGAACGTGCATAAAGAACCATGGGAGTTGATATCTAATAATCGAAGTATCCCCCCAGACACCACATGGAAGTTTAATTTGCTGATCGCCAAATCCAGCCGATCCAAGGTTTGCAGCAAGATTATAAACCGTTTTTTCGATCAGTTTAAGTCGCTCATTTTGTGAAATATTAAGATCCTCACAGAGGGTATCATTACTGAGAATGAGTCTGAAAAATCCCCATAACACATGCGTCTGAACAGAGGCCCAGTCGGTATTAGCAGTGGCGTGAGAAAATTTCGCATTTAAATTAGTGAACCACCCGCCATTAAAAAGTGTAGGATATTCTGCATCTGATTTGGTATCATTACTGGCGAGGGTTTTATCATAACAAAGCTCTTCGAGATATTTACGCTCTCCGGTAGCCCAAAGAAGAGCAAGACATCCGAAGGCAATATCATCATTAACAGTATTAGCTCCACTGTATGCTGGAGTACTTGTTAAGTTCAACCTCGGTTTTGTAAACTCATAGATGTCTTTTGCAGCTTTGAGGCACCTGTCTGCATAATTATCATCGTATGGACGTATTAATTTTGAAATAAATGCCAGATTTGCACAATATTTTCCCAGATAATCGGTTGTAGGCTCACTGCGTGCAAGTCTGGGAGCACCACCCCGATTTTGAGGCATGCCATCCTGATATTCAGGACGTCCCCAGTAACCATGATCTTCCCCATATTCTTTATTAGCTACAGCTCCACCAAATTTACCCATGGATGTAATCATTTTTCCGACCTCTCCCCCAGCCTTCTCATAAGACTGCAGAACAAAATCGGCTCCATGTTTTGCTTCATATAAAATATCCGGAATTCCATCGGTAACCAGCGTAATACCTTGATTAGCGCTATAAACATCGGCATCACGGTCAGAGAATGCTGCTGCAGCCAAACCCAATACTGCACCAGTATAGCTCATCGTTGCACCCTCTTTCAAATGATCACCACAATCATGCCATCCTCCGGTAACTGCATCCTTAGTATGACAGGCAGGATGAAACCAGGACTGAGAATCTCCGCATCGGTTTACACCATAAAACTTCAGAAGCGCATCCCGAACCCAGCTATACAGTTTTTCATCAATAACAAAAGGATGAGAGGTATCGCTTTTCACCACAATCCGGTATTTTCCAGGTGGAAGGCCCTCCGGCAGTTCACCTTCATGAATAGTTCCAGAAAACTTCTCACTCAACATTTCATAGCGGGTATCCCCTCCTGGTACTATTGCAGCATTATTGGATGCCCTGATTTTTAACTGTCCGGAAGTCGTCTGACCGGTTGAACGTAATGAACCACTTCCTACGCTTTTCCCTTTTTCATCAATAACAGTAAAGCTGGATTGAGAACTCCCTATATAATAGAAAAATTTCCTATCTTGCGGACGGTATCCGGCCTGGTTTATACGAATAGGGGAAAACTTCAGATTGAAGGAATCTCTGTAGAGCTGATCCATCGTATCTGGTAAAGGATTAGCTATTGGGGCGTAAGGAAGAGGATCTGTGACCAATTGTGCTGAAAGTGAGGAGACCAAAACTGCCAGCAGACACAGCAATTCAGATAGTTTCATATTCTCTTGTTTTCCTATATTTAAATGTTATGGTTCACTTGCAGATTTAGTATTAATTGAAGCACCATTCGTTCAAATCATACTGATTTTAATAAACTGATTCTATTGATCAATTAATTCTTATAAATCCAAACTGCTGTTTTTTTAAC
>CAYYNL010000232.1:0-6072 GCA_964472925.1 uncultured Fibrobacter sp.
TTAGTAAATGATAGATCGTTTTTAGTAAGTGATAGATCGTTTTTGGTAAGTGATAAATCGTTTTTGGTAAGTGATAAATCGTTTTTGGTAAGTGATAGATCGTTTTTGGTAAGTGACAGATCGTTTTTGGTAAGTGACAGATCGTTTTTGGTAAGTGACAGATCGGTTTTAGTAAGTGACAGATCGGTTTTAATAAATGACAGATCGGTTTTGGTAAGTGACAGATCGGTTTTAATAAGTGACAGATCGGTTTAGATAATCAAAAAATCTTTCGACAGTTAATATAACCGATTTTGTGGGCAACAAATAGAGAGTTTCTAACTGAAGCTGTAATTAATATTGTTTAATAATACCCGAAATGACGATAGAATTTCAAAAACGATGGCGCAATTGACCTTCTGTTATCCTCCTCTTTAGCGTTTTATCACAACCTTGCGGGAACTCTTACTGCTGCTACACTCAACTCCCCCATCAGGCAAATCCTTGATAATAACCCCTAGATGCGTGAGTTCGTCTCTGATCATATCTGCAGTTTTAAAATCCCTGTCGGCACGAGCCTTTAAACGCTCGCCTATTCTCTTTATAAGATCTGCCGGATATTCAGAAGGAAGATTCTGTTTTTCGGCTGAAATTTCTGCAGACAGACTCAAATTAACAACATTCTCCTTTGGTACTTCGGCAAGCCCCAAAGCCAGAATCTTATCCGCTCTTTTTACACAATCATTTTTTACTGCAGCATCAATTTTTTCATCTTTCAGTACACTCCAGAATGCAGCCAACGCCCTGGGCATGTTGAGATCATCACAGACAGCTTCAAAAAAATCACCCAGAACGCTGTCAACTTCATGCAGAGGCACAGAGCTATCGCTGGAAGGGATTGAAGAGATCGTCTGATAAAGATTCGAAAGACTATGTGCAGAGGCCCTCAGCCCTTCCCAGCTAAAACTCAAGGGTGAACGGTAATGCGCAGTAAAGCAGAACATCCGATAGGCCAATGGCGGAATCTTGGCTTCTTTAACCGTGTCAAGGGTAATGAAACTCCCCCCTGATTTGGCCATTTTTCCCTTATCTAAAACCAGGAATTCACCATGGAGCCAGTATTTTACGAATTTCTTCCCAGTTGCCGCTTCTGATTGAGCAATTTCATTGGAATGGTGTACCCTTATATGATCTGAACCGCCACAATGAATATCTATAGGTTGAGGTAAGTATTCCATAGACATTGCACTACATTCTATATGCCAGCCTGGAAACCCCACACCCCAAGGGCTGTCCCACTCCATCTGACGTTTGCGATCGGTGGGTGAAAACTTCCAAAGTGCGAAGTCGGTAACAAATCGTTTCTCTCCCATGTCTACCCGCTCACCTGCGCGAAGGCTGTTGGGGTCCAGATGCGCAAAATCGCAATAGGAAGGAAAAGCTGATGTATCAAAGTAAATTCCATCGGAAGTACGATAAGTAAAACCGCGCTTCTCAAGCTCCTGAATCAAACGAATCATCTGAGGAATGTGATCGGTAGCTTTAGGCCAGATATCGGGATTAAGAATATTAAGGTCCGAAATATTTTCCTTAAACTTTTCAGTAAAAATATTGGCAATATCCCAGACACTTTTCCCTTCTCTTAGTGCCCCTTTTTCCATTTTATCCTCACCGGTGTCTTCATCAGATGTCAGATGACCCACATCGGTAATATTCATCACATGTTTTACTTTGTATCCCAGGGCAAGAAGAGTTCTTTTGAGAACATCCTCAAAAACATAGGTTCTCAGATTACCTATGTGAGCATAGTTATAAACGGTAGGCCCGCAGCAGTATAGTCCTACCGGATCATTGACAGGTTCAAAAAGTTCTTTGGAACGGCTGGCCGTATTATACAGGTACAACTTTTTCATCTAAAACTCCAGCACCACTTTGCCAGATCCCTCGCTTACATTACCGATCAGAACCGGCTCAAACGATTCGATTTCTTTAGAGGACATGACTGTGTCTGCCACTTCAGGCTTTACAGCAAGCACCAGGCCGATACCCATATTGAAAGTGTGGTACATCTCATCATTCTCGACATTTCCAGTTTGCTGAAGCCATTTGAAAATTGGATCGGGAGTCCATGCATTGGTAAGGATGACAGCATTACAGTTCTGTGGAAGGATTCTATCGATGTTATCCTGGAAACCTCCTCCGGTCAGATGAGCACAGCCCTTAATCAAACCCTGGTCCATCAGTTTCAAAACCGGGCTGTAAGCTCTGTGAGGGCGAAGAAGTTCCTGGGCGAAAGTCTTTCCTGTCGGTTGAAAAATGTCACTGTAACTTTTACCTGCTACCTCTTTAACAATTTTTCGGGCAAGGCTATAACCATTGGTATGGAGGCCATTGGAGCGTAATCCGATCAACACATCACCGGGAACAATGGTGCTGCCATCTACAATTTTTTCCTTTTCCACAACGCCGACTATGCATCCAACCAGATCATATTCACCTTTTTTATACAG
This sequence comes from uncultured Fibrobacter sp., assembly GCA_964472925.1. GTDB lineage: Bacteria > Fibrobacterota > Chitinivibrionia > Chitinivibrionales > Chitinispirillaceae > JAAYPC01. Next base: position 2,490 of record CAYYNL010000232.1, read on the forward strand.
ATCCGGCATTTCAGCAGTCTCACCACCTATGAGCACACACCCGGCAGCCTTACAGGCGATACTCAGACCGGTAACGATCTGCTCGGCAATCTCTGGTACCAGCTTATGAATTCCGATATAATCCAGGAAAAAAAGAGGTCTTGCCCCCAACACCAGGATATCATCGATACAATGATTCACGATATCCTGACCGACAGAATCATGAATGCCTGACTCGAAGGCGACCATAACTTTAGTTCCAACACTATCTGTAGATGAAACCAAAACCGGCTGCTTCATAGAAGCGAAACTGGTAGTATCAAACATACCCCCGAACTGGCCAAATTTTCCCACAACCGAACTGTTATAAGTTGAACTGACCAGCTCTCCAATACGAACTTTTGTTTTGTTCCATACAGATACATCGACGCCTGCATCCGAATAACGCAATGGTTTTGCCATATATAATAGATTTCTGTTAAATGGTGAATGTATTCACAACGATATGATAAACGGGGAATAAAGAAAACAACTAAAAACTATCTGTGCATTTCACAAGAATGTACACGATAGAATTGGTTTTTTAATATAGATCAAGGGCTTTATAGAGTCAAACAGAGCATTTTGGGGGGGAAAGAATAACGAATGTCGAATATCGAAGTGAAAGAAAGCCGGAGCACGGAACGACTAACTAAAAACAATAACATGGAAAAAGGAAATATAAAGGAAAAAAGTATACACAAGCCATAAATTCCAAATCATAAGCACCAAATCCGAAACAAATCCCAATAACCGATATTCAAATTCCAAACAAGAAAAAAAACAGGAATGGAGGTATGATCCTTTTTCGAATTTCTGATTTCGAATTTCGGGTTTTCGAATTTTTCCTTATGCATTCATTTGATGTTAAAGCAATTTTAAAAGCCGCGATTGCTGAAAACTCCTTTTCCTTCCGTACACTGTTTTTTTTCTGGCATGTAAGAAATAGAGATACTTCTGCGCTCTGGTGATTGCTACATAGAAAAGCCGTTTTTCCTCTTCCCAGTCACAATCAATTACAGCATTCCTGCTTGATGCTTTAAAAAGAGACGAGACAAATTCAAGCCACGATCCGATTCTTTTGCTACTAGCCAGATGATAAGATGGGAACACACTCTCCTCCAGATCACAAAGAAAAACCACCGGAAACTCCAGCCCCTTACTGCGGTGAATAGTAAGAAGCTGCGGATAATCAGAAAGCGACATCTTTTTTATCTGATCATTAACCCAATCCAGAGTCTGATTGACTCTGAAAAGAATCGCCATCTCATTTACAGGTATACATTTTTTCCTGTTAATACCAACTGCGGTTGACATCACCCATAAAACAAGTTTTTCCATGCTTTCAAACCGGTGCACAGAAGGCTTCATGATATTGTCTTTTTTTGTGTATCTGGCAGATATGAGAACTTTTCTATACGCAGGGTTTTTATCTTTGAAAAGCCGGTTTGCAGTGTCAAGAATAACCGGAACGCTACGATAATTGGTTTGAAGTTTAAGAATTTTTGCTCCTTTGAAATAATTGCAGAACTCAATTGTAGGGCGAATATCTGCACCCCGGAAGCCATAAATGGCCTGATCATCATCACCAACTGCAAAAAGAAAGCTTCCATTTGAAAGCAAGCAATGCAGCAATTTTATCTGAACAGGATTTGTATCCTGAAATTCATCCACCAAAACCATATCAAATCTCCGGGCATAAGTCTTTATCAAAAAGGGATTTTTTTTAAATAGTTGCATGAGCCCAGTAATCAGATCAGAAAAATCCCAAACACCTCTTTCCCGCTTAAGTTTTTCCAGACGATCTGCGATCTGCGTTAGTACCTGTTTTTGAGAATCAGAGAGAAACGTTTGTTTTTCTTCAAATACCGACCGCTGTGCGAGAAGGGAATCCAATCCGAACAGATCGACATTGAGAAGTTCTCTCTGATATTTGCAGCTAGCTATTGTCAGCATCTTGAGACGATCGTGTTGTGAGAGTATTCGGGGCATTCCCAAGTAACCTAACCTGCAAAAATTAAGAGTCCCACCTACACTCTCAGAAAGTATCTTTAAACCCAGACCATGAAATGTAGTGATTAAGGGAAGTCTGGCTTGGTTAATTCCATCAAGACCTCTAACCCTGGATACCATCTCTTGAGCTGCCTTACGGGTAAAAGTAAGCGCACATATTCGTGCAGGATCTATACCTAAAGACATACAGAATGCGATCCGTTTTGTAAGTACAGTAGTTTTACCACAACCTGCACCAGCCAGGACCAAAATATGAGAGTCTAAAGAGGCAGTAACCGCCATTTTCTGTTCATGATTTAACCCTTTAAGAAGAGACTCTAAAACAGGTTTATCTATTTCATTCATATAGGATAAAGAGGTTTTCAAGTATTTAACCTAAAAACCGCAGTAGATTGACGCGAATAACACGTAATCTATTGCGCATAAAGGCATTCAGTCCTTTCGGTCTTATCACCGGTAGATAAAACCTTCAAGGACTTCAAGCCTTTCTGCATCAATATCTTACGGTTGTTCATCGTCACCTACTGCGGTTTTTAGGTTTAAGTAAAGATTAGTATTTAGCATTAGGTTAAAGGGAGCAGAAGCAACAAAAGTAGCAACTTTTGTGCTCAAAAAAGGGGGCAAGGTTAAAACTGTCTTCCCATTCTATTGCAAAAGCTTCTAATTTCATAGGAATCAAAGAAAAGCATACCAAAAACGGTTACAGTAATGTTATACTTTTAGAAAAATTTATTAAGACAACAACCTTAAAATCCAAACTGGCACTTTTCATACCTGGAGGAATCATGTCTCAACAGATCAACAGGAAACCTATTGGTAATTTTTTTATAAAGAAATCGCTTCAGTTGCGACTAATACTCAAGATTGTGCTGGCATCTCTTGTTTCCACCATTCTATCTTCCGGAACACTGATTCTGGTGTACTACCTTAAGTACAAAACAGTGATTGTCTATCAGTTGGATAAGATAAGCCAGGAGCTTAGTCGCGAGCATATCGTTTATCTGATTCTTCCCACTCTTTTGATCAGCTCAATAGTCAGTGTTTTGGTTTCGGTGTGTGTAGGTTTATACGCCTCACGCAAATATGCAGTTCCGGTTTACAAACTTGAGCAGTGGGCATCACTGCTGCGAAAGGGAAAGATGTCTGCGCTACTGCGATTCCGTGAAAAGGAAGAGATGGCAGAGCTTTCCAATGCCTGCAATCAGCTTTCCTCAGAAATAAGGGAACGGTTTGTAAAAATACGAACTCAATCAGAGTTGCTTAAACAGTCTTGCCCATCCTCTCCCATTGCAGAAGAGATAGAGAAGGTTTTGTCAGGTCTGGAACTTGAAACGGTTCCCATAGAAGTGTCCACTACTTTTTATTCAGTTAATCCAATGAATCCTGCAGAACAGAAAAAGTAAATGACATTCAAAGCAATGCCTGCCAAATGTTAAACAGAGGGGAAGAGCTCCCCTCTATAATCTTTTTCCACTACTATCATTTCCTTCACAAAGCATTATCCTAAAAACCGCAGTAGATTGACGCGAATAACACGTAATCTATTGCGCAT
>CAYYNL010000233.1:0-5967 GCA_964472925.1 uncultured Fibrobacter sp.
ATATGCCAGTCTGAGGAATGAAGAACTTTCATTGTTGAACTCTGAAATTGAGATTTGGTTTATCAGAAATAAAAATGGAAATATAATGTATGGAAACGCTCCAAATCCGCGCTCTGAACTTGCCAATGGAGGCTTTAAGATCCAATAATTTCGCAGCCTCTCTGGTCTTAAGTCCCCTTAGAAGATTTAATAAGAAGGAATTTTGGCGTTTTTGGGAACTAAGAAGCTTTTAACTGAATTATCACCATCTGTGGTCGGGCAAAAAAACGTATTGGCAACATAACTGCGCCAATACCATTGGAGACGATCACCCAAATAGAATTAACCATTTTTTTCCCTGTGCGAAATTTCTGGCCATAGCGAGATGGAACTTTAGGAGCATAAAGCCCAAAAAGTGTAATCTGCCCACCATGAGTATGGCCCGAAAGAAGCAAATCTACTTTATCACCTGTTATATCCATGGCATAGTCAGGGCTGTGCGAAACCAACAGCACAAAATCACTCTCCAGAGTTTTATCTGTGGTAATTCCCAACCTTTGTACATCTTCACAATGATCACCTACTCCTCCTATCCTTATTCTCTGTCCATTTTTTTGAATCCAGAAAGCATTATTATCTATAGAGAGTATACCATGTTTTGCCATCGCTTCCCGAGTTTTTCTCGCTCCCTGCCAATGATCATGATTACCCAAAACCCCATAAACCCCAAGCTCCGCTGATAAATTACCCAGTTCTTCAAAACAACCCTCAATATAATCAGGGCTTCCCTCCACATAATCTCCGCCCAGAAGTATTATTTGAGCATTAAGCTTATTGGCCAGATCTACCACTTTTCTGACTCTTGATCTGGAGAAGAATCTTCCATGATGAATATCTGTAAGAAAAACGATTCTAACATTGTCAAATGATTCAGGAATATCAGGATGATTTACCACATAAACCTTCTGCTCGATCCAGAATGGTTCTATAATGCCATAAAGTCCCATCATTGTTAAAAGAACAACAATAGCCGTAAGAACCAGTTTTTTCCCTGGATTAACAGTTTTTCTTGAAGAATGACCTTTAGATTTTTGGGAGGCGGTTGTTTTATTGAAATCGGTTTTTATTTCCATGTAATCATTTCTGTACAAAAGTCATGCCGGGTAAAAAGTAGGATTACCTTGTTACACCTGTAACAGAGAGACGCTTCCAGAGAAGGATCATGGCTTTACATAAATTCCCCTGGCAATCGGATTAATCCTTTGTATAAAAGGACTTTCTTTAATATGCCTTCCCATAAGATCAACACCGTTACTCAAGGGTTCTCTTTCTATTACCAGCCATTTTGCAGGGCTGCTTTTGACTCTAAAAATTCTATTCGAATGGTCCTCATTAAAGTCACTTACCCCGGTTGCACTTAGATTCTTAAGACTTACATCATCGATATAACTGGTTACCACCGACTTTCCGAAATCGAACTCTATTCTGGCATTGTCATCATTCTGGTCGGTCATAATAAATTCGTAAACATAGTTTTGTGGAATGCTATTTATAGAAACCACCTTTGAATACCAGGCACTGTGCGGTGGTACCGTCATGTTTACCCTTACAGTAATTGTTCTCTCACTCTCCGCCCAGGCCCTGAAACATATACGATATCTGTTACCTGCAACCATTTTCATTCCTGCCTGACTCAACTGCAGATCCCAGTCGTTATTTCCAGCAGAAGATATACTGATTTTAAAGCTGCCATCTTTAACCTCTCTGATAGCAGCTACTCCAGTATTGCTCCATTCTGACCATGAGTTAAGACCGTTATCAAAATTACCGTTGATCACCATCTCTCCCTTTAGACAGAAATTCGCTTTTATGACAGTGTTGTCTATGACAACAAAGGAGAAGGGATTTGTAGTGGAATAAAAATCTCCTGTCCATGACTGAAATTCATATTCGGAATCCGGATCTGCCAAAATGACGACTTTGTCTCCTGAAAGGTACTCCGTTTTCACAGGATCTATAATTACTTTCCCACCTGGAGTACTGTTCACAGTCAGTAATACCGGACCACTTACAGTTTTCTGATATACCCGCACGTAATCGATGTAAAATTTAGCTGAAACAATTGAACTATCGATACCCTGTGCCCCGCCCCAGTCCCCGCCAAAGGCGATGTTCAGCAAAAGGTGAAATCTTTTATCAAAAGGCCAGGTATTATATCCTTCACCCCTGTTTTCAAAAGTGAAATATTTGATTCCATCGACAAATGCATCTATTTTGTCTGCAGACCATTCGATCGAATACACATGAAACTGATTGAAACAATCATCAACAGTGATACTTTTTCCCACCTGTGTCCCTTTTGTATGATTGAGATCAGCGGTATGCACAGTAGCATGAATTACTCCGGGATCGTAACCAACATGCTCCATAATATCGACCTCCCCGCTTGCAGGCCATTGGCCATATTCCCAATCGGTGGGAAGCATCCAGATAGCCGGCCAAGTACCTTTTCCAGAGGGAAGCTTTGCACGCACTTCTACTCGCCCGTAAAGCCAGTCACCCTTGTTTTTGGATACCAGTCTTGCAGAAGTATAACCATTTCCCTGGAATGCCTCTTTACGCATTTCAATTATCAGTGAGCTGTCTTCTATTCGTGCATTCTCCTCACGTTTTCGGGTATAATACTGAAGTTCATTATTTCCCCATCCACCTCCACCCTCATCATAAGACCATTTGTTTTCATCCGGTAAGCCGGGCCTGTTAAACTCATCGGACCACACCAATACCCAATCCTGAGCAAAAACAAATTTTTCTGCTCCTGTCAGCAAAATCAATAAAACAGAGACCAAAATCAACCGTTTATTCATAAAACCTCACCATTGGGAAACAGTGCAAGTGTAGATGATCATTATCTCTTTAATACTTTTGTATTATTTCTAAATTATCGAGTCAATTTAACAAAAGATCAAAGTCTCAAAAACCTGTATCATCCCAAAGACTTAAAACTAAAAATAATATATCCTAATCTATCCTATGCCGGAGTCAACACAGAACAGTAATGCCTGATTAAACGATTATACCTTAATTTATCAACCTGTTTATAATAAATCAGAGGTAAAAAGTCATTGAAGGATTAAAACTTCCAGGCTTGAGAAAGAAAGTGAACTAAGGGTCAGAAGTTTTTTCCAGACCAAGATCACACTCGTATTCGGTAACATAACTTGTTACAAAGAAAAGAACACATTTGTTCTCAGACTCAAAAAACTTCTGAGCCGCCAGACTTAAGTGATATTATGCGCTTCAGCAAAAAACATAAGAAACAGTTATTAATTAGTTCTAACGGACTGTGCAGATATTACATTATTAATAAATTATCTTAGCAAAAAACCAGATGTTCTACTCAGCCGTTTTATTTTATCTAAAGGATCTTTATGGACAGCAAGTTTAAAGCGATTCTAGAACAATCACAGCGTAACGAAATTTCAGAGCACCATATATATAAAAAGCTCGCCCGCATCGAAAAAAATGCCCAGAACCGCTCAGTGCTCGAGAAGATAGCTGATGATGAGCTCAGCCATTATCAGGTCTGGAAAAAATTCACTGGCACAGAAGTAAAACCATCATTGCTTAAAATCTGGTGGTATTATCTAATCTCCCGAATTCTTGGACTCACCTTCGGAATCAAACTGATGGAGAAGAATGAAGGTGGAGCGCAGAGTTCTTATCAAAAAATTTCCAAAGAGATCCCGGAAGCCGCCAGAATCGAAGCTGAAGAAAATGAACATGAACAAAAGCTTATTTCCTTAATAGATGAGGAGAGGTTAAGTTATGTAGGTTCGATGGTTTTAGGTCTCAATGATGCATTGGTCGAACTGACAGGGGCCCTGGCAGGATTCTCGTTAGCACTTCAGAATACCAGAATAGTAGCCCTTACCGGTATGATTACCGGAATTGCTGCATCACTTTCCATGGCCGCCTCCGAATACCTTTCTACAAAATCTGAAAAAGAAGGTAAGAATCCGCTTAAAGCATCCGTTTATACCGGAATCGCCTACGTATTCACAGTCATTGCGCTGATCATGCCTTTTCTCTTCATATCCCAGCCCTTAATAGCGTTGTCAATAACGTTTGTCACAGTAATGATCATAATAGCACTTTTTACCTATTATGTTTCTATAGCCATGGATCTTCACTTTTTTAAGCGTTTTCTGGAGATGGCACTTATAAGTTTTGGAGTAGCCGCGATCACTTTTGGTATTGGATTTTTTATCCGTAAATTCTGGAATATCGAAATCTGATCTTTTTTATCCGGCAAAACCATTTTTCCATATAGTTTAGCAGCTTTGCCCAAAGCCCATGAAAACAAAATGCAGCGGCAAACAGATAATAATTAACATTTAATAATAGTAGCTCTATCGAAATGATGCCCAAACCAGCATTCAAGTCATTTCGGCAAGTAGCAAAAACGTTTATGAACATAATTTTTTGAGGGCAAACGATTGTCCCTCAATCATTCCCAGCTATCTCTTTATTTATATTAAGTATATTATGTTGTAAATTTGGGAGGAAACTAATGAATTGGCAAACTGCCATAATTCCCGGTTTCAATCCTGATGGCAAGCCGATTTTATCGGTATTGGCTAAAAAAACTTATACCATTTGTTCCAAGCAGATCATACCAGCCCTGAAACAACCTCCTCTTAACACTTCTGAAATCTATGTCGATCCTGTCGATCCCCTCAATTCTGAAATTCTTGAAGAATCTGATCTGGTTCCCTGTAAACAAAATACAGACATCGTAGTACTCTCAAAAGCCTATTCCCCGAAAGGCAAAAAAGCTTTCTACCTTGATTGTGAGGTTCAAATCGGTCCGGTTCAAAAGAAAATAAGAGTATTCGGAGAGAGAAAAATTAAATCCGGTCTGATAAGAGGAATACAATTTACTGACCCCATTCCTTATCAACAAAAAGAACTCAACTGGACTAATGCCTATGGAGGTATTGCGAAATCCAAAGATGGTATCTTGTTCCCTTATCCACCAAACCCTATCGGCAAAGGCTTCCATTTAAAAGGAGGATTTGAAAATTATTCAGAAATCCTGGTTCCCAATCTCGAAGACCCAGAGGTCCCTCTACAGCCTCACGAGCTGATTTGGCGCAAGTTTGATGACTGGAAAAGGGCCCCAAAACCGGTAAGCTTTGGATTGGTAAAACCTGGATTCTTTCCCAGATTTTCATTTTCTGCCAGTTCTACACCGGACATTCGCTTTTTCCAGGGTGCATCCGAAGGCCTCTGCAATCATACTCTTCAGGGTAACGAACACGTAAAACTTATCTACATGGACCCTCAAAAACCAATTTTTGAATTCGACCTCCCCAATGAAAAGCCAATAGTTACCATTCTTATCAACAATTCACCAGTAGAACTGACTACTGTTCTTCAAACCTTGTTGATAAATAAAGAGAACAGTTGTCTATTTATGGTCTGGCGCGCAAGTATTGAGTATAACCTGAGAGAATCTATAGAATGCGGTTTGCCACAATTTAAGATTATCTGAGTATCACCCGAAATAAACTCCTGTTCCGATAAGTACATTAGCTGACCCGTTACACATTTAATCAGTAACCTGTCACAAAGAAAATCCACATAGAAGCTGCTTTACCGCCGATTTAAACAGTAGCTACTCCCGATTTGAGGCAATTTATATTTTCTTGTAATCGCAGATAGAAAGCCTTGCGCTAAAATAAAGTTTTTTCAAATTTTCGGTTTTAATATTGGTTGTTTTAATTTATATTGATTAGTTGTTTCTTTTTTCCGGTTAATTAACCGATACCATAGCCTTGATTCATATTTACGAATTGTATTAACTCAACAAATTCTACTCCTGTTAAAGTTACTGGTTTCTAAAAATGTAAATTTGTGTTTTCAAATAGGTGATACCGGGGATTTCTTTCCCTGCCAGACAAGTTCAATAATCAGGTAATAATG
>CAYYNL010000234.1:0-5942 GCA_964472925.1 uncultured Fibrobacter sp.
CTGAATTATGCACACAAAATATCTAAGGGCCTGTTATTTCGAAATGATTTAACAGACCCTTTTTTATTTTTGCGAGGAGCTGAATCTGAATTATTTAGAAACGGACACTTGAATGCACATTGTGCGGGTTGCATGGGAGTTAATGTCACAACTACATGCCTTAACTGGAAATGTGTGTAATCCCCTGCTTCTTTAAGATCCATGATTATGGATGATATTTTACTGGTTAATTTGGCTGGCTGTAATACTCAAAAAAAAACGGGGACAGCCTGGTATGGTTGAAGGGATGATTAATTGGGAAGTTGATTGCATGATTTGAACTAAACGAAAAGTCGAACTCTTTACTTTTAACTCGTGGCATTACAATATGTATAATGAGCTGTTTATTAACAAATAAACTATCTCAGATACAGCAAGAATTACATACAATTTTTCAATGTCACAATGGAGCAAGTTCCATACGGAGTTGGATAATTTTGAGCCGATCTTTTTTATGAATACTCAAAAATTAAAACCGATATGAGAAAAATCGAAATTCGAAAAGGGAGAAGAAAGCAACTTCACTATAATTATTCCTATGCTTGGAATTTGAATAATTGGGATTTGATTTTTTTTTTAGTATGTGATTTGGAATTTTTAAAGAATCCTTTTATATTTTACGGATAATTTTAACATCAGAATAAATTGAATCTGCAAAAATGCGACAGACGATGCCGTCTGCAACAATATGTTTTTAGTTTAGCCATGGAAAAAAAGATGCGCTGTTTCTGGAAAGAGTCTCTGATTATTCTTCTATCAGTATTTCTTTTGTGTGATACTATTAGACCTTTTTTAATTAGTGAAGAGCAGGAAATAATCATTGGAAACAAACTGAAAAATCAGATTTCTGCTGATACCGAAAATTATCCGCCTTTTAAGGGTGATTACCGGGTAAGCAAATTTATTGATTCTATTGGTACCATATTATCACAAAATCAGAAAGAAAGGCCAAATCTTCGATTTACCTTCACTATACTTGAAAATGACTCTTCTGTTAATGCTTTCGCTATTCCAGGGGGACATGTGTTTGTGTACACGGGTTTACTGAAGGAGGTGGGAAACACCGCTGAGCTGGCAGGTGTTTTAGCTCATGAAATTGGACATGTTACCAGATATCACAGTGCTGACAGACTGGTAGCCGGAGAAGTAACCGGACTAGTAAATCAGATCCTTTTTGGAGATGAATCGACTATTGCAAAAGCTGCAGCATCATTACTGGAGAATCTGGCTTTTCTGAAATATTCCAGAAATAATGAATTCGAGGCAGACAGTTGTGCAGTTGTTTATACTTCCAGATCCGGTATTAATCCTTTAGGGGTCAGAGATTTTTTCTTAAAACTTAAAAGAAAATATGGTGACAGTCAGAAAATATTCGAGCCACTCTCAACTCATCCGCTTCTCTCAGAGAGAATAGAAAATGTTGAAAAGATAATAAACAGCACTGGGTGCGTTATGTCTGACAGTGCTACATTTTATAGTGAAAAATATCTCTATATTAAAAATCTGTTAAAGTGATCGATATCTGAAAGCAAAAGAAAACCTCAACTTACGCTTGTTGATTTTTACTCCTTACATGTACATTCATGTCATAAAAATGTTATTATTAGTTAATATCGTGTTAACTCCAAGATATTAGTAAGGAAAACATTTAATAGACATGAAATGAAAGTGCATTGATCAGAAAAAAAATTATGGTTTTATCCTTTTCGTGATAATTCGTTTTATTTACTGAAATTTGATTTTGACTCTCCTGTTTGAGCGTTTAAAATAAGCTAAAAATCCTAAGAAATTGATACTTAAAGGACTGTATATTTGCAGTTTCAAGGGGTGTATAAGACAGAAGTGTATTGAAATAAATGCAAAGATGAAAGATGAAACAGCTCAGAAGATGATTAAATGAGGTGTAGTGCTATGGCATGACTTTTGCAAATTGGCCTAGTCCAAATTAGAGACTTTTAACTATTTTAGACAAGGGGAATAACATGTCAGTACTGGTTGGAAAGAGAGCGCCTGATTTTGTAGCAACGGCAGTAAAGGAAGACCGGATAATTGAGGGCTTTAAGCTTTCTGATTTAAAGGGCAAATATATAGTACTGTTTTTCTATCCACTCGATTTTACTTTTGTGTGTCCAACCGAGCTTCATGCATTTAACGAAAAGATTGATGCATTTAGAGCCAGAAATGTAGAGCTTATTGCAGTTAGTATTGATTCTCATTTCAGTCATCTGGCCTGGCTTAATACGCCGAAATCAAATGGAGGTATAGAAGGTATAAAATATCCGATCATTTCCGACATCACAAAATCGATCTCTGCAGATTATGATGTTTTGGTTGAAGGTCAAGGAGTAGCTTACCGGGGATTGTTTCTGATTGATAAGAATTTTATAGTACGTCACCAAGTGGTGAATGATTTACCTTTGGGGCGCAGTGTTGAAGAAACTTTACGTATGGTTGATGCGCTGCAGTATCATGAGGAATATGGAGAGGTATGTCCGGCAAACTGGCGCAAAGGGCAGAAAGCGATGGTGGCTTCTTCGGAAGGTCTTGCTGAGTTTTTTGCGGCGTAAAGGTGTTAAAATAACATATATTTACCTATAGATTTAGGTTTGGTATGATAAATAATTTACATTCTAATCTCAGTTTTCAGGGAGAATTGCATGGTTAAAAAAGGATCTGTTTACAAATGCTCAAGATGTGGAGTGGTGGTTGAGTCTCTTTGGGATGGTGAAGAGAGTTTGTCTTGTTGTGATAGCGAGATGAAAGAGCTTGTTGCCAATACCAGCGATGGTGCAAAAGAGAAACATGTGCCTGTGATCGAACGACAGGGGAAACTTGTAACCGTAAAGGTAGGTTCCGTGGCTCATCCCATGACCAAGGAACATTATATTCTGTTTGTGGAGCTAATTGCTGGAGATACGATTATGCGCCATGATTTTAAAGTAGGAGATACTGTGGCTGAAGCAACATTTTATGTGGAGGATGAGAATGTGGAGCTCAAAGCCAGAGAATTTTGCAATCTCCATGGGCTATGGGCCAATAAATAATATCGTTCAGACTTGCTATGGATAAGCTGGCTTATCCATAGCGGATTGCATCATTTAAATATTGATGCTTTGATTTTTAGAGGGTTCCCCCTTGCGATTTAAGATTTCGAATATTGCGAGGGTGGCTGCATGATCAAAAACTGAATTTTAAATCAATATGAATACTTGTGTTGGAATGTAAAACAATTTGAATTATCAGCTTTTATCTTCAACCCTTCAACTTTTTTTCCATCAGGCTCCTTTGTTTTCTCTGAGCTGGTATCGGCGTAACTATTTATAATTTTAGTGTATGATTCTTTTGGTTGTACTCCCATAAGAGCATAAATTGCTTTTTTATTTTTTATAAAAACTACAAAAGGAATACCATTTACCCCAAAGGCTTCGATTATCTGTGGAAACTGATCTGCATTGATCTTATAGAAAGTAACTTTGGAGCTGTATTCTTTGGCAATTTCGTTAAGTAGCGGTTCTAAAACATGGCAGGGCATACACCAGTCAGCATAAAGGTTAAAGGCAATTAACCTATTTTCGGAATGCTCTATTATGGCATTAAACTGTTCTATTGAACCGATTGGCTGAATAAAGTCATTCTGAACAGTATCGCTTTTTGCACCTGTGCAACCTGGACTCAGCAGGACCGGCATGGTTAATAGTAGCAGTATCAATAGTATATTTTGCAGCTTTTCCATTGTTCCTCCTTGAAGAGGTCGTATCTATTTAACCTCAGGAACGTCATCGCTGGCAATTTTTAATTTGAACGCCGGTCGAATAAAGTTCCTCCAGAAATATTTTTATTTCAAGATCTCTCTTGATATTTAAACTGTCTGTCTCTTCTATATAAACGCAAAAGGCAGGCCATCTGTATATTTTTTAAAACGTTTCGTTACACTTTTGTATACTAAACAGCAAAATCTTTGTCTTTATATATACTCTTTAATCCATATTCTTTTAACCAGAATGGTTTTAGAACTTGGCCTAAAAATTGCCGCATCCCTTCTGCTTCGATTTATTTACCTGAAAGATCTAATAAGATTTTTTGTATGTTGTGCAATAAAAATGGCTTTGGTTATATTAGGTTAATGAAAAAGTAAGAGAAATACCGGATGCACTCATAGTATTAATGGCAGGACATTTTTCCAGTCAGGTGTGCAAAGCGATTTCTTTTATAAACTTTATCACATTCAATTATTTGGAGGTATAAGTGAAAAAGTACGTGTGTAATGTTTGCGGTTATGTTTATGATCCGGCCATAGGTGATCCTGATGGAGGAGTAGCTCCAGGTACAGCTTTTGAAGACATCCCTGATAGTTGGGTTTGCCCGGAATGCGGAGTTAGCAAAGACGAGTTTTCTCCAGAAGAATAGGTTAATCGTATAAAGGATTGGTTCCGGGGACTTTTTCTGCAAGGGTTATTTGTTATTACAACAATATAACATCTTTGAAAGCAAATGAAATATCCCGGAACCAAATAAGCTAAATTTTAATTAAAGCAGGATTAAATTGGATCTGGAGCGAATTGCTATAGTCATCATAGGTGCATCAGGTGATCTGGCTGGAAGAAAACTGATTCCTGCTCTTGAAGCCCTTTATAATAAGGGAAAAATCTGTTCCTCATGCATAATATTGGGATGTGGAAGAACATTCTTTACCGATGAGCAATTCAGGGAACGTTTCAGAATTTCTGCAGACTTTGCAAATCATATCTTTTATCATCAATATGTTACCGGTCTTAAACAATATCTGCAAACAAAGGGAGAATTCTCCAGGATAGTCATTTTTTTATCTCAACCTCCGACCGCCTATATGACCACGATAAGGGAAATTGCCGCTGATGGCTTTGGACAGGAAGCTTCACTTGTAATTGAGAAACCCTTTGGTTACGATCAGAAATCTGCTGCCGAGATGAACAGGGAGTTGTCTCGCTATTTCACTGAATCACAGATTTTCAGGATAGATCATTATCTGGCTAAAGAATCGGTTCAGAATATTATGATTTTCCGTTTTGCCAACACTGCCTTTCTTCCTGCCTGGAACAGCCATTATATAGAATCGATTCAGATCAATGCCATAGAAAATATTGGAATAGCAGATCGTGGGGGCTATTTTGATAAAGCAGGAATTATCAGGGACATGGTTCAAAACCATCTGCTCCAGCTCTTATGTCTTATCACCATGGACACTCCATCCAGTCTTGACCATGAAGACATACGTCAACAGAAATTAAGTGTGCTGAAAAACATAAAAATAGAAGAATGCCACCGATTTCAATATGAAGGGTATCTTCAGGAGAAAGGGGTAGATCCTGAGTCCAAAACCGAAACGTTTGCAGAGTTGAGACTATTTATTAACAATATGAGATGGGCCGGGATGCCGGTTTATATACGATGTGGTAAAGCGGTTCACAGAAAGGGAATAGAGATCGGGATAACTTACAGATCGGTTCCTGCAGTTCTGTATAATCATAAGAATAATCTTGAACCTAACCGTATTATTTTTAAAATTCAACCTTCAGAAGGAATCATTCTTCATCTGATGAGTAAAGTGCCAGGGACTGATCAGCAGATTACCGGTACTCACATGAACTTTTGTTACCGCGATTCATTTCACAGCGATATTCCTGATGCCTACCAGCGTTTGCTTTACGATGTCTTCAGAGGTGATCATACTCTGTTTGTCAGTGCAAATGAAACTGAAGCCCAATGGAAAATAGTGGAACCTGTGTTAGACAAAGGAGATATAATTCCTTATAAATTCGGACATGTGCCTCAGAGCAGATTGAATGTGGCCTGGATTGACTTTGACAGTTATACACATTTTTGTGCGTAAGAAAATTAGTTAATCCAGAACCAGAAATAATTTA
>CAYYNL010000235.1:0-5923 GCA_964472925.1 uncultured Fibrobacter sp.
TCGTGTTGAAACCGATATGGATGGAATGGCAATAGCTTTATCCGGGAAGGATAATCCACAACAAGCCTGGGCCACCATTTTCAGAAAGCCAGCCAATAAAGAATGGAATAAGGTAATAGTTGCCATAAAGCTTAATGTCATTTACGAGCCGATAATGCCAAGAGTTGCAATTGTGGGGAAGGTGTGCAAGGAATTGATTAATCTCGGAGTTAATCCTGCTAACATTTCCCTTTACGACGCCTGCAGCAATACTTATGGAAATGGCAAGTATAACTCTTATGTGGGTGATGGCATTCCGCAGGGTGTAACAGTTGCAAATCTGTCACTTAATTCTGTTCCTACCAAGAATATCGATGTAGGTTCAAAACAGATCAAATGTGCATCTCTGGTTTTGGAAAGTGACATTCTGGTTAATATCGCAGTTAACAAAGGGCATGATCAATCAGATAAAGGTGGATTCACGTTGTGTATGAAAAACCATACAGGAACTTTTATAAAATCAACTGGTTTTATGCAAAATTGCCCTACCTTACAGGAAATGATAGATGAACAAAAATCGGAAGCAGTAATTGGTACTGGTGATCCAGTTCGTCAACAACTATGTATTGTAGATTCTCTGTGGGCTGCAGTTAAAGGACCGGGTAATCCCGCAGATTGTCTTCCTGCTCGTATAGCTATGGGTACCTTTGCACCTGCTGTTGATATACTTGTAGTTCGTGAAATTCGTGAAAAAATTATGGGTGCCAAGCACACAGAAAGTGCTATTTCTACAATTCTTAGTTCTTTCGATCTTACCGAAGAAGATCTTGAATGGGTGGAAGTCCCTCCTTATGAGCCAAATTCATCAAAGGCTACTGTAGAAAAAAAGAGTGATAATACCTTTAGTTTAGTAATTAAACGCAGAGGCTTTAAGAAGACAGAAACTCGATTCAGTGTTCCTCCAAATTCTATTTTAAAAATTGAAATTTTGGATTTTAATGGAAGAAATGTACGCACATTATTAAATACTTCAGGTGTTTCTGAAATTGAATGGGATGGATTGTCTGATACTGGTTCAAAGGTTAAATCCGGAACATATCTGATTTGCATCCATGGAAATGGCTTTATTCGCTCACAACATGTGAGTATCTATTGAAACCTTTAAGATTTTTATTTTTTATAGATAAAAAGCGGCTGACAATGCCGCTTTTTTCATAAGAATGAGGATAGATTTCGAAATTAATTTTAAACCGTTACTTCAGAAATCATAGATGATTCCACATTACCAAACCCTAATTCTCCAGCCAGTTTCAAATGCTTGACCTGCTTTCCATCAAAGGTCTTTCCGTACCAGGAAGCCAGAGATACTGCGTAACTGTCCACTGCAACAGGATCGGTTCCAGCTACAAATGTGTTCAGTTCAGCTACTTTACCCGGTCCTGCAGGACCATTATCCAGAAGCGCACGGGTAGCATCAACGATACATAGATGTGGTTTCATATAATAGAGCTGTTCTGCAATCGCTGTGTGCATCTCCATCTCACGATGAAATGCGCCACGTTCTTTTACCAGTCCCATCAGTCCTTTTATATTTAGAGAAACTCCGCCTGCACTGTGTGATTTTGCGCAAGGAAGTGAAATGAAAGTGTCACATTGGTATACTTCCTTAACCACATCGACTTCCCTGAGTTCCTTTGCCTTTGGATCAGCTTTACTGACATACATGCTGTCTTGTTTGGGAATGAAAATTACAGCACCTTTAAGATCCTTTATGGCCGCAGCTATACCAGTTTTTTCCTTACAATGCTCAGGGTCTCTTATGGTGTTATCACATACTATTACTCGTTTGGCCCCAGCTTCCAGACAGAGTTTTGTCATGGTAAAGACCGCTTCAGGACTGGTCCCTGTTGCCCATTCCGGGGGATTTGGAAAACTCATGTTGGGTTTGATCATAACTCTGCTGCCCGGTTTTACGAACCTGGAGATTCCACCCATCTTATCCAGTATTTTTGGAAGAATCTGAGCTGCAGTTCCTTTTCCCACGTATACTTCACTTTTTGACCCTGTGGTTTCCTGCTGAGCAAAAGCTCCTCCTGCAGCCAATAATGAAGTAGCACCGGCAGCAGCTTCTATGAATTCACGTCTGGAAATAGGCATCGTTTCTCTCCTGGCATCTTTAGTTATCATGATTAAAGAAAATGTTCACTACAATCTCGGAGCCGATTTTACCGGCCTGTCAGCTAAATTATCTTATTTCTGGCTTTCAGGAAACAACTGGCTAAGCCCAGTGAAGCCAGATGTCTCGTAAAGGCACTATCGTGCCGTCTTGCTTTCGCGGCTTTGTCGCTCAATCAAGCTACTGACAACTTTCGGTAGTACTTTACTCGAATCCATCGGAAAATCCTGAGCTGGCTTTATTAGATCCTAAAGGATCAGAAAACCCATCTGAACTGACATTCTTATTCTCATTCTCATCTTTTTCATCAATGGATTTACTTAAATGTGCGCTGTCAGAAGCTTTTCGCTGTTCACGAATCCTTTCTTTTTGCCACTTGGAAGTATATTCACCACTCAAACGTCGATTTTCTCCAAATTTAAATACAGTAATAGCAGCAATATCGAAAATGGGACAATTCTGTTCACACATTCCACAGCCAATACACAAATCCTCATTTACTACAGGAACTTTGAATCGACCCTTTACGGTATCCACTAAACGTGCTTCAATGGCATTATAAGGGCATACCTCATCGCAAACCAGACATTCCTTATTCTGAGACCATGCCAGGCAACGATGACGATCCAGCACTGCTGTACCGATCTTTACAAATTGTTTCTCTTCCAGTGGCAATTTACGTATGGCCCCGGTTGGGCACACATTACCACAAAGATTACATTTCTCTTCGCAACCGGCAATTCTAGGAACTACCTTTGGTGTGTAAAGCCTGGAGAAACCATCACTGAACGTGCATGGCTGAAGAGAATTGGTGGGACAGACTTTGATGCATTCTCCACACGCAAGGCATCTGGCCATGAAGTTTTCTTCAGGAATGGTGCCGGGAGGCCGTATAAGCTTACCATGATTATCATTTTTACTGCTCCCGGCAGCTCTGAATACAGGGAGCATTAGTAATCCACCTATTGCACCGGACAAAACATGTCGCCGCTGGAGATCGGGACCAAGGCTTTTTCGGGGAGAATGCGTTGCCAGCATAAAGCTACTGCAACTGTCTTTTAACTCAACGCAGATTCCGCATTCAATACATTCAGAAACTCTGGTTCTATTGACATCTTTTACATCGATAGCACGAACCGGACAGGATTTAACACATCTTTGACAACCGTTGCAACCCGATTCTCTGGTTTGTCTCCTGAATAGAGAAAATCTGCTTAATAATCCCAAAAATGCACCAGTAGGACAGATATATTGACACCAGAATCGTTTGTCCCAGAAGCTGCCTATAAAGACCATTGCTGCCAGCATCACTGTCAAAATAGCTCCATAATACAATGGTACCCGGATGGGATAAAGACTGTAGATGTGGTTGCTGAACGATGAAGAAAAAATGCTGGTTAATTTAAGCAGGTCAATTCCTAAAATGTTTATTATCGGGTAAACTAATAGAGTTAGAAAACGGGTGCTAAGAGACAGAGGATCAATAAATATGGGGAAAACCACTCCAAAAATCGAAAGTATCAGAACCATGGTTAATAAGATGTATTTGAGGCGTTGAACGAAAATCTGTGGTTGACGTTTGATAGAACGCATACGAGAGAAAAGAAATCGATCAAAAAAGTCGATCATCGCTCCCAAAGGACATATAAAACCGCAGAAAAAACGGCCAAAAACAATGGTGGCGATCGTAAAAATCATGGTAAATATCGCTAAAGGCATAATAATTGATCGGGATGCCAACATGGTGATTAAGCCGGTGAATGGATTAAAACGAAGGAAAAATTCACTATCGAAGGAGTATGCATGGGGGTTTGTGTTTAAAAAGAAAAATGTCCCCACAAAAAGAGCTACGAAAAAAATCTGAAGTATTATTCTGAATGTTCTCAACCTTAGCCCCCGCGCAAAATTGAAAAAAATTCATCTTTAGATAATCTAATTAGTTCCTGATTATGATGTCGCATAAAAATAACTTGATAGAACTTTTTGTTGCCAGTATTAAAAAATCGGGTTCAAAAAAATTGTTGACCATGAGCTAATTATAATATAAATCCAAGACCGGAAACAGCTTTGTCTAAAGATGACAGGGTAGGCTTGAACTGGTTAAAATGCGTAAGTAATTTTATTAATATATATCCTGCCTGTATGAATACTTTTCATTTCTGGCTTTCAGGTAACCACCGGCTAAGCCAGTGGTAGCCAGATGTCTCGTAAAGGCACTATTGTGCCTTCTTGCTTTAGCGTCTTTGCCGCTTAGTCAAGATTACCAACTGTGGCGGTAGTACTTGACTCCAGCATCTTATTCACCACACCGCTTATATGATCTGCCTTCAACTGTTCCATCTGAAAGTATTTGCCATCCAGTTTATCAGCAAGCTCTCGCATCTTACCCAGTTTTATAAATCCGCTTTCAGTGTCAATGACAACAGATTGAATCCCGGAAGAGCGGATTTCATCACAGATATGAAGAGCTTCATTAAAAGCATTACCATCACCGCAACTGACATTGCCTCTGCCATCGGAAATTAAAATCATAAGTGAATTATTTTTACTTCCTTTTCTTTTCTCTTGCCTGATCAGTTTCAGGGCAGCTTGAAGACCGGCGGAAAGCGGAGTTTTCCCTCCGGTTGGAAGTGTTTCGAGTGATTTTTTACCAAGATCGATACTATCAGTCGGTGGGAGGACTACACAGGCCTCGTTACCTTTAAATGCCACCATTGCAATGCGATCCCTTTTCTGATATGCATCAAGTAAAAGGGACAGTATTGCTCCCTTGGTTGCTGACATGCGTCTCTCTGCACCCATTGAGCCGGATGAATCTACGACAAAAACTATAGTCGTTCCGTATTTTTTCTCTCTCACCTTTTCACGAATATCGGCTTTTGCGATTGCCAGTGAAACACCTTCTTTATTACGTTTTATTTGATAGGGAGCGGCAGCCCTAAGTGTCGCATCAAAAGCGATATCGGTTATTTCTGGTGATAAAGGTATACGGGAGCGGGTATAATGACCGCTGCGTTTGTTTGCAGGGGCTTTCTGTCTCTTTCCCGATGCAGAGAGTGGTGAGTTATCTCTTTTGATATGAAATTCTCTTACTGAGAACGGAGTATCAGTTGTGAAAGTTATTTCTTTACTGTTGTCGGGTTGTGCACTCTGCTGTTTATCAGGTTCATCGTTTTTTTTTTAAGCTCGTATTGTTCAGCTGATGTTTGTTGCTGCGATTGCGGTTGGTTATTATTGTGATTACGAATCGCATCTTCCAGTTTTTCATTATCAATTTTTGGTTCCTGAAAAGGTTTGCGCCGCATCCGGTGCGGGAGAACCAGCTCCGCAGCTTCACGGATATCGTCACTGGTTACCTCTTTACGATGATGAAAAGCGGCGATTGTCCGGCCTGTCTTCAGCATGGCGATGTCGGCCCTATGACCATCAACGTTCATAGTGATCGCGATCGAAGTTATCAGCTTTATAATGTCATCGGTATAAGTAACTTCAGGTAAAATTGACTGAGCAATGGTTATATATTCTCCCAGACGATTTTCCTCATCTTTCCATTTGTGGATAAACCTATGCGGATCGCTTTCATACTCAAGATACCGTTTTACAATTTCAATGCGGTCATTTTCTTCCGTTATGCCCTCAACATCTACACAAAGAGCAAAACGGTCAAGTAATTGTGGACGCAGTTCTCCTTCTTCCGGATTCATGGTTCCAATCAGCATAAAACGGGCCGGATGTGAAAATGAGACACCTTCTCTTTCCACAGTATTA
>CAYYNL010000236.1:0-5908 GCA_964472925.1 uncultured Fibrobacter sp.
AACCACTGGCTAAGCCAGTGGAGCCAGATGTCTCGTAAAGGCACTATCGTGCCTTCTTGCTTTCGCGGCTTTGTCGCTCAATCAAGCTACCGCCTGTGGCGGTAGTACTTGACTCTAAGGAGATTTTTAAAGATGATAAAGACAGTCTTGAGATATTTTCTGATTCTGTTACTGACCATGGGCGGTTTTTTTGCAGACTTTTTCTCAAAAGAGTGGGCAGAAAAAAATCTTCGGAATAAGCCAGTGATAACTTTTTCGAAGCATTTTCTGGACTTGGGATTTGCAGAAAACCGGGGAATGGTTTTTGGCATGTTTAACGGGAAAATGTCTGAGATTTCATCCGGGACAATGGTCGGTGTCCGGGTACTGATACTTTTGGGACTGACGGTGTTTATCTGGATAAAACGCAAACAATCTTTTCTCTTTCTTCTTCCATTTCTTCTTTTCTGGGTAGGAGCGATTGGAAATATTATTGATTCAATAACAAAAGGTTATGTAGTGGATTTTATACACATTCATGCTGGCAAACTTCTGAACTGGCCATTTTATTTTAATCTGGCAGATGCCTATGTGACCATCGGGATGGTATTGGTGGTAAGTTATGAATTGGTAGGGATAATTTGCAGATGTCCATCAGTACTGGCAAATAGCTCTGATAGGAAGTCAGGGAATCTGTGATTATAAGCCACAAAAGTACCTGATTATTCTTTGGCATCGTTGAGGTTGAGCAGTTGCGAAGAGTTTTTTAACAAATACCAAATAACAAATACCAAATAACAAATACCAAATACCAAATAACAAATAACAAATAACAAATAACAAATAACAAATAACAAAATATCTTCACAGCTTATTATTGGCGGGTTACATTAAAATGGGGGCAAGTGTTTTACTGAGGAATTTGGGATTAGTGCAGGTTTGATGTTTAATGATGCAATCCCTGGTAAAAACGGGTATGAAAAAATGGTTGGTTATTCTTTTTTAATGAAAATTGCATAGGCATGTTTCCGTTTATATATTTCTTATTTAATTAATTAAAGGCTTAAATTCAACTAAACACAATAACCCGAAAAATCTTACGAGGAAATATCCCGTACGGAGGTTACATGAAGAAATACCAGGCCGGATCGATACGTAATGTCTGTCTGTTGTCTCATGGTGGAGTAGGAAAAACTTCGCTTTTAGAGGCATCCTGTTTTACTGCAAAAGCTACCTCTAAACTGGGTAAAGTTGATAATGGCAGCAGCATTTTTGACAGCCGTCCCGATGAAAAGGAACGGAAGATGACTATTTCCACCCATTTGGGTTATTGTGAGTGGAATGATACCAAAATAAATTTTCTGGACACTCCAGGATTTCTGGATCTTTTGGGAGAAGCCAAAGCAGCCCTTAGAGTAGTAGAGACAGCAGTGATCCTTGTCGATGGTGTCAGTGGTGTTCAGGTTGGAACCGAACTGGTTACCTCTTATCTTGAAGGCACGGAGACCTCAAGGATGATATTTGTAAATGGAATGGACAAAGAAAATGCGAACTTTCAGAATGTTCTTGATCAGCTTACACAGACTTTCGGTTCAAGAGTTGCACCTTTGGTGATTCCAATTTCTGCAGGTCCGTCTTTTAAAGGTGTGGTTGATTTGGTAGCAAAGGAAGCTTATTCGTATACCCCTGAAGGAGATGGAATAGGCAACAAGATCGATATCCCAGCCGACATGTCAGCTCAGGTGGATTCACTCAGACAAGCCTTGATGGAGTCAATTGCAGAAACAGATGAAGAACTGATGAATGCCTATTTTGAAAAAGGAGAATTATCTGACCAGGAGATACGGAATGGTTTGGCTAAAGGGGTAAAGGAAGGAAATATTTATCCGCTTTTATGCGGCAGTGCCACACTGAATATTGGAGTAGATCAGTTACTCACTAAAATCGTAAATCTTTGTCCTGCAGCCAATTTGCGTACCAGTGTTACTGTAATCGAAAACGATGAGGAAAAGCAGTTAACTTGTGATGAAAAAAGCCCTGCAGCTGCTTTTGTGTTCAAATCGATTTCCGAAGAACATCTGGGGGAGATAAATCTGATCCGGGTGTTCTCGGGAAACATACAAACCGGGATGGAGCTTAATAATCCGGATCGAGGCAATAACGAGAAAATGGGCAGCATGTTTTATTTACGGGGAAAAGAACGGACCGAGACTTCTGAGATGGTCTGGGGGGATATTGGAGGGGTATTGAAATTAAAAGATACTCATACCAATAATTCCCTGGTGGATAAGAGTGCTCATTTTCGATTCCCGGCTACAGAGCTGCCTGAACCAGTAGTCAGCATTGCAATCGATGCCAGCAAGAAAGGCGATGAGGATAAGATCGCTGTTGGATTAGCCAAGCTTCACGAAGAGGATATAAGTTTCACTTATAAATATCAGTCTGATATTCACCAATCGATACTTTCTGCAATGGGAGATATTCATTTAGATATAATTCTGGAAAATCTCAGAAACCGTTTTAAAGTGGAAGTAGTGCGTAAGCCACGCAAGCTTTCTTATCGCGAAACGATCACCAAGTCAGTAAAATATGTGGAATATACTCATAAAAAGCAGTCTGGTGGTGCCGGTCAGTATGCAAAAGTGTGTATAGATCTTGAACCACTTCCCAGGGGAACCGGATATGAGTTTGTGGATAAAATAGTAGGTGGAGTTATTGATCAGGTCTTTCGCCCAAGTGTCGATAAAGGTGTGCGAAGCAAGATGGAGGAAGGAATTCTGGCCGGATATCCTATAGTGGATGTTCGAGTTTCACTTGTAGATGGAAAGACTCATCCGGTTGACTCAAAGGATATCGCTTTTCAGATTGCAGGCAGGGAGGTATTTAAAAAGGCATTTGAAAGTGCTTCACCGATACTGTTGGAGCCGGTGGTTAATCTTAGTGTGACAGTTCCGGAGGAAGCGACTGGTGATATCATGGGTGATCTTTCTTCAAGACGGGGCAAAATAGGCGGGATGAATCCCAGCGGTAAAAAACAAACCATTACTGCAAAAGTTCCGGAAGCTGAGGTTATGAACTATTCTACCACACTTAGATCTCTGACTCAGGGTAGAGGGTTCTTTACCAAATCATTCTCTCATTACGAACCAGTTCCATCTGAGCTGGCAAAGAAAGTTATTGAGAGCTCAAAGAAGGAAGAGACTGTGGAAGCCTGAACATTCCTTTTTCTTTAGAATAGAGTAGATTTAACCCCTTATGGAATGAACCATGGAGGGGTTAAATTATTTATGATAGAATCAGATGATTTTACAGTTAAAATTAATTTTTACAAAGTTTATTTTGACAAAGGAGATGCATGCCACGGCTCAAGACTATCGAGTGGACTGATAATTCAGTGAGAATAATTGATCAGACTAAGTTGCCAACCGAGCTTGTTTACGAACGAATCGACACTGTTGAGCAGATGTATCATGCAATAAAGATACTGAAGGTCAGGGGAGCTCCTGCGATTGGCATTGCTGCAGCATTTGGAGTTTATCTGGCAATCAGAAATTTTCCTGAAAGCGGTACTGTAACCGATTTTTTGACTATTCTTGAAAAGAATGCTGATTATCTGTCCGAATCAAGACCTACGGCAGTGAATCTTTTCTGGGCTGTCAGGCGAATGAAAGATACTGCAAGAATGCTGGTTGAAGCAGGGAAACCGATACTGGATATAAAGCAGGATCTTCTTAAAGAAGCCATTAATATCCTTGAAGAGGATCGAAAAACCGGATTATTAATTGGTGAGGCCGGGGTTAAGCTGCTGGATAAAAGAAGAACGATTTTGACTCATTGCAATGCAGGTGGTCTTGCTACTGCAGAATATGGGACAGCATTGGCACCAATTTACGTTGGAGCTGAGAGGGGAATTCGTTTTCATGTGTATGCTGATGAGACTCGTCCTCTTTTGCAGGGTGCCAGGATTACTGCATTTGAGCTTATGCAGGCGGGAATTCCGGTGACCTTAATTTGTGATAATATGGCTGCCTCTGTTATGGCAAGGGGGCTCATAGAAGCGGTGATCGTGGGTGCAGACAGAATCACTGCAAATGGAGATACTGCCAATAAGATTGGCACCTATGGGGTTGCGCTTCTTGCTAAGGCACATAACATTCCTTTCTATGTTGCTGCACCTTTTTCAACTTTTGACATGTCAATGAAAACCGGTTCGCAGATTCCTATTGAAGAACGTGATGATAAAGAGGTCAGTTGTGGGTTTGGAAGGCAGACTGCTCCATCGGGGGTGAAAATTTTCAATCCTGCATTTGATGTCACTCCGGCTAATCTGATAACTGCATTTATCACTGACAAGGGAGTGATAAATCCACCTTTCGATCAGAATCTTAAATGTATGCACTAAGGAATAGGATATGTCCAGAGGGGTTGTCAGTTCATTTAACGAAATCAATGGAACCGGTTTTATTGTAAACGATGAGGTGCCTGGGGTTATTAAGTTTACTTATAAAGATATTAAAAGACAGGGATATCGAATGGTTTGGGAAGGTCAACAAGTAGACTTTGACCTTCATCTCAGTTCCCGCGGTCCAAGGGCGCTTAATATCGTACCTGTTGAAACAGAATATTACAGTTAACTATAAGGATAAATACAGCAGATTATGTTTTTACCATTATCTGCTGTGGTTAATATCTGATTAGTACAAAAAACGGATTTAGACCGAAGACAAGACTCTTCAGCTTAACAGGTTAGAGTAGTATGCCTACAGGTTAACGGAGGCATCAGGGAGAGGACATTTTTCAAGGATGCAAGCTGGTTTTTCTGATCACATAATTATTTCTGAATTTAACCACAGGCGTTCCTTTGGAAAAGTGTGACATAAGGATAGCTGTTGCTATCGATGCGGAAAAGCGTCTTTTCTGGAGCCGGTCCATAATTTCTGAAGGTTTATCAAAGCGGTATACTCCATAAACAGGGAAAAGTCCTGATGAGATCCGGTGATGATTTCTGTAAAGAGTAGCTGATGAGTAACCTGATTCTTGGGCTTTTTTCCAGACATGTTCATTCCAGCTTCCGTAGGGAAATGAAATTGTCGTAATCTCTTTGCCAGTTATATCTTCCAGGATTTTCTTAGAATCTTTAAGTTCTGTTTCCAGGTCTTTGTCATTCAGAAATGAAAGGTTCGCATGAGTTAGTGTATGACTTCCGATTTCATGGCCGGAATCGGAAAACTCTCTTATTTGTTGTTTGGACATATGTTTCTGACCATCGAAGATATCCCACGATGAACTCTTGCCTATAAAACCTGCAATGCAAAAAACTGTTGAATTGAAGTCTAACTCTCTTAAAAGAGGCAGAACCTGAGTATAGACACATTCCATTCCATCATCAAAAGTGATCAGGCATCTTTTTTGATTCGTATGGTCCATTCGTTGAACGGCTTGACTTAGAGTAATTGTTTTGTAGTCATTTTTTTTTAGACACAGGAGAAACTCTTTGAATCTGGCAGTGGAGTAATGAGACATATTCATTTTTGGGTTGGGAAGAACGGAGTGAAAAAGGAGGCCTGGTAGCTCTATGATATGTCTTCGGTGATTAAACAGCAATGCTGAGAGGTATCCGGCAGAAAGTGGAGCAAAAATGAGTGCTGAAATCAGAGATATTGGAATCTGCATGTTATTTATCAGTATTACTTTTTATTCAGATTAATATGAAAGATCTGGTGTTTGAAAAATAGTTATATTTCTGGTTTTCAGGAAACCACTGGCTAAGCCAGTGGAGCCAGATGTATAGTAAAGGCACTATCGTGCCTTCTTGCTTTCGCGGCTTTGCCGCTCAATCAAGCTGCCGCCTGTGGCGGTAGTATTTGACTTCGTTTTCTTAAACCTAAAAACCGCAGTAGATTGACGCGGATAACACGTAATCTATTGC
>CAYYNL010000237.1:0-5901 GCA_964472925.1 uncultured Fibrobacter sp.
TTCCAGAGATACATTATGTACTTTGCAGAATTCTTTTTGGGTCAGTCCACTTGCCATAAATGTGGGGATAAGCATTTCGTTTGTTAGTTCCATATTCCTTCTTTTTTATTCAGAATATGGCTTTTTCAGATTTAGCTTTAAAATATGGGGTTTACCGAATGCTTACATTTGGTCTTACATATCCCAATACGATTTTGTCAGCCATTTCAAAAATTATCCTGTTCCGTTTACGGGCAAGATCTACCCATTTTTTAATTCTCTTTTAACGTCTTTTTAAATGGGTCCGGAAATGCACCAATAATTCCTATTCCGATACTCCAGTCATTTCTGGTTTGTCCTTCTCTTATTTGATCTTCTCCACATATAACCGATCTGCTTTTTTTAAAGAAAAAATTGGGTTTGAAATCGAAACCACCAATTGATAATTGATTATCCCATCCTGATATTTTTGAATAATTATCCGTGTTATTAAGCTTGTCCCTGAATTTAACTAATTTGAATAACATCAAAACGGTTTCCCTGAAATTAATGTTTAATACCCATCCTTTGCTTCTTTCGTATAATGCTTTATTACTCATTCTTCCACGAATAATTGCATAAAAAGGGGTAATCTGAATTTTGTGACCGATGTGTTTTGATCGTTCTTTTGGGCTGGTCAATAGATTGAAACCCATCTCATACACAATCGTATAAGCAAACAGATCGAGTAAATTAAATTCACACGATCCACCTGCTATTCCTTTTCTTGGCAATGGATTGGCAACTAATGTATCATACATAAATTTGGCGCTGTCATTCCCAAGATTCAGAGCCGAAGCACCTATGGATGGATTTACAGAAAACAATCCAAGGAAATCTAACTTTTTATTTAGACGTATACCTAAATCGAATGTTTTTCCCTTGGCTACGCCAATCCCAGAATTATCTGGCCTGGCAGCTAACCTCGAATCATATCGTTTAAAAGATATCCCTAATGACAATATGTCAAATCCTCTTGCACCTATGCAGTTCGAAGTAACCGTTTCAGTCGAATGGGTTATATAATCTATGTTTTGGAGGTCATCATAGAATACAACTTCTCCCTGATCCAAGCGATTGCGAAAATAGGCATATCCTATATCTACATGCGGAAAAATGTCATTAAGTGTTGTTGAGAAAGCGGTAAATTCATGGTACATATCGGTAATTCCCAAAGAAGGCAAAAACTCCTCACGAAAGCTGGAATAGATGAAATTTACATAAGACTCTTCATAAAAACCGGCCACATTTGCAGGATTCCAGAAAACTGAATTTACTGTATTTGCGATTGACACACCGGATTCACCTAAACCGGTATTCTCTGCTCCTGCTGGAAAATCCAAAGTACCTATAGCAGATTCGACTATTGCATGTACTTCTATGAAACCCGATAATATGCAGAGAAGCACAGTTTTGAACAATTCGAGTATACATCTTGAATTTTTTGTTATACTACATATTTGGTTTAAATCGTTTAAATCTAAATTTCGCATTTGAATGCGGCGCATTTGTCTCTATCCTGTTCTG
This sequence comes from uncultured Fibrobacter sp., assembly GCA_964472925.1. GTDB lineage: Bacteria > Fibrobacterota > Chitinivibrionia > Chitinivibrionales > Chitinispirillaceae > JAAYPC01. Next base: position 1,546 of record CAYYNL010000237.1, read on the forward strand.
AATTTCGGATTTCGGTTTTAGAATTTTTTAATTATCTACTCCCGTTTCCGTTTTGGAATTTAAAGAATTTTGCTTTGGAATATGCCTGGAATTTTGGATTTATGAATTATTTGGAGTCAAGTTTGATTGAGCGGCAAAGCCACAAAAGCAAGAAAACACGATAGTGCCTTTACGGGACATCTGGCTCTACTGGCTTAGCCAGTGGTTTACTGAAAGCCAGAAATGAGTTGTTACCTGGTTATAATTAAAAATCATTCTACTTCTGCCATCACTTCAGAATGATTATTGAGAAAATTATACAGCGTGGCTCTTCCCACCTTCAGAATCCTGGCTGCTTTGGCTTTGTTGCCACCGGCCTTGGATAACGCACTTTCCACCATCTCGACATTAAGTTTGGGTTTACGCCCTACTTTAGCACTACCGTTATCCATAAGCGGAACACTTGTAGTGCTAAGAATTTCCGGGGGAAGGTGTTCGGGCAGAATCGTATTTCCCCGGCATTTTATCATGGCAAACTGAATTGCATTCTGCAACTGACGAACATTACCAGGCCAGGAATAGTTAATAAGAACAGAAATCGTATCCTCGGAGAATGTCATCTCTGACCTGGAAAGCTTTTTTGCAGTTCTGGCAAGGAAATGACGAGCCAATAGGACTATATCACTACGTCTTTCTCTCAGAGGAGGAATCTCTATGGGAACCACCGCCAGGCGATAATAGAGATCTTCTCTGAATTCACCGCGGCTGATCATTTCCTTTAAGTTACGGTTTGTGGCACAGAGGATTCTCACATCCACCTTTTTACAGGTCTCGCTTCCAACCGGCTCCACTACTCCTTCCTGAAGGACCCTAAGGAGCTTCACTTGCATTCTGGGAGAGAGTTCTCCTATCTCATCCAGGAATAATGTTCCCTTATCTGCCAGTTCGAATCGTCCCTTTTTGTCCTTTATTGCACCGGTAAATGCTCCCTTTACATGCCCAAACAATTCACTCTCCAGTGTTCCTTCAGGCAATGCCCCGCAATTGACCGCCAAAAAGACCTTATCTCTGCGGTCGCTCTCTTTATGAATTGCAGCAGCAACCAGTTCTTTTCCGGTTCCACTCTCTCCTGTAATCACTACCGGAAAATCACTTATTGCAAGATCACGAATCATCTGAAAAATATTCTGCATCGAATAATCCTGGCCAATTATTCCTTCAAACGATTCCGTTTCTCCTAATTGCTTCTCCAGCTCCCTAATTCTGGTGGAATCGGAGATTACTGCAACCGCTCCTATGATTTGTCCATTCTCACCCCTTAGCGGAAACCGGTTTATGTCAAGTTCCTTACGCTTTCCATGTCCACCGGTAAAAATTGAGGGAAAATTACTTCTGTTAAATTCAGCAGGAATAGTGCAATCATTAAAGATACATTTGTCACCGCAGATATGAGGACTGAATATTTCATGGCAATCCCTGCCAAGTATCTGGGTACGAGTTACACCAGTAATCTGCTCTGCACCGCTATTAAACAGGAATATCTTACGGTTCGAATCATGAGCAATGATTCCCTCCTGAAGGCTGTCAATGACACTTCCCAGGCATGATCTCTGTTTCTGAAATGCCTTAAGAAATCCATGCTCGAAGAGAGATCGCAAAAGAATCCTTAATTTATTTGATATCTGTTGCCATTGCGCAAATTCCAGGGTTTGGGGCTCGTCTATTTCCCAGTGGATAACAGGGGGAATACCCTGAATAATCGGACACTGTTCAGAGGTTAATCCCAGCACAATCACCAAATCAAAGGACTGTCTGGAGATTGATTCAAAGGTTACCCGATTAAATATAGGTATCTGCATTCTTCCAAGAGCTACTCTGGTGATCTCCGAGTGTGCTTTACTGTAAAGCCCCGCACTTGTTATTTCTATATTTTCATTTGAATAATCCTGTGCAAGGTATGCAGCAATGGCTGACAAGCTATGATTGTTGTCCAGAAAAAGAAGTTTATATCTCATAATTTTTACTGGATACAGTATTCCCTTTTTGAGATGAATGTTTTCAATTAATAAAATTAAGGCAAATCAAACCATAACTCCGGCATAACGTGCCATCTCATTTCTGACACGTGGAATAAGCCTTGGAGTAATGCTCAGAGAGTTGATTCCGGAATCCAGAAGACGGGTTGGTATTCCTTCTCTTCCTGCCATTTCACCACAAATCGATAGTGGCTTGCCGTGCTTGCGGGCAATCTCACTTAAAGAAGAAAGCATTTCCCAGAGTACAGGATGCTCAGGATTATAGTCCTGCGAAACCATTTCATTTGTTCTGTCAATTGCAAAAAGATACTGAATGAGGTCGTTTGATCCTATACTTCCGAAATCGACCAGTTCGAAGATTTTTGAAGCCTGCAGGAATGCACTTGGCACTTCAAACATAGCTCCAAACTCGATATTTTTCCTTTCACATTGCACATCATTCAAAGCAGAATCTGCAGCTTCAAGCAACTTTTTCATCTGAATCACATCGATGACCATCGGAAAGAGGATTTTGATTTTATTCATACAGCTTACCTTACCCAATGCACGTATCTGAGCCTGGAAAAAATCCGGGTTTCCCAGAAGAAACCTTGAACCTCTCCATCCCAGATAGGGGTTGGCCTCCTGTTTTATTCTGAGAAATGGTAGTGGTTTATCACCACCGATATCTAGCATACGAAAAGTGACCGGCTTTCCATGTATCATTTCTGTTGCTTTCAGATAATAATCATACTGTTCCTGTTCTGAGACCAGCCTTCCGGCTTTGATAAATAAAATTTCTGTGCGAAACAACCCTATTCCATCGGCACCAACAGTCCAAGCCTGTTTGACATCATCGATAGTACTGGCGTTTGCCAGAACCTCCATACCTGCGGGTGAACCCAATACGCACACCGTTTCGGACTGAACCGGTTCTACAGGAGCAAGTGAAGAAACGGTTTCCGGCTTCGGATTATAGTAAACCTCCCCGTCATCACCATTTACAAGCAGAAAATCACCGCATTTCACGTAGTCCATTACTCCGGGAATGCCTGATACTGCTGGAATACCCAGAGAACGGGCGATAATTGCCGCATGAGAAGTTATTCCGCCATGTTCAGTGACAAACCCCATCACCTTTTCCAGATCCATGTGCACGATCATGTCGGGAGTCAATTCTTCTGCAACTATGATCCGGTTTTGTCCGTGTTTACAATTTTCCTGTCCATGACATACAAATCCGCTTCTTTTATCACTAAGCTTTGCCAGAAGCCTTCTTCGTATCTCTCCTATATCAGAAGCCCTTTCTCTTAGATATTGATTATCCAGAGATTCAAACTTTTCCTCATAGCTGCTCATTACATCTGAGATGGCCCATTCTGTATTTTTCTTCTCATCCTCTATCATCCTACGTACCGCAGCAACCACCTTCGGATCGTTCATGATATGTTTCTGGGTAATAAAAATCTCAGATTCGGCTTTACCTACTTTTTCGGTAACATCGGATGCAATCTTGTTGAGTTCTTGTGAGCACTGCCTCAGGACCTCTTCATAACGCAGGAGTTCCTTCTCAACCGCCTCTTTATTTGTTAGCGAATATTGTGGAACAGCTTTGTGACGTTCTGAAGAATAAAGGCAAATCTTCCCTGCCACCCTTCCTGAACTGATGGAGATACCCTTAAACTTAACCTGTTTTTTTCTGTCGTAATCAAATTGCTTCATGCTGCAACCCTTCTGAAATCGATCATTCCTACCCTGCACAAAGAGAAATCAAACCTCACAGGATCGCAGGGATCAATACGACTTAAAGCCAAAGTAATCTGTTCGGCCATCTGCCAGTCAGCACTTTTTCTCTGGGTCAAACCCAAAGCTATGGCAATACTGGCGATATGAGTATCAACTGGGATAATCAGGTTTGATGGAGAGATGTTTTTCCAAATTCCAAAATCGATAGAATCATCGGGTCTCACCATCCATCTAAGATACATATTCATTCTTTTGCAGGCACTTCCGGATTCCGGTGATGGAAAAAGATACTCAAAGCTCTTCTTTCTGCTTCCAATAATTCTTTTTCCCTGCTCTTTAAAATAATGGGTAAAATGATTTAATGACTCTTTGGTAGAACTGTTTGCGGATTCTGAAAAAAGGTTTCCTATTGATCCGTACTCCTTCAAAATCACAGATATACACTCCATCAAAGCAGAAAGATCGATATAATCATTAAAACGATGCTTAAATCCCTTAAATATTTTCTTTTTCTCTGAATAATCGGTTTCTTTTACAAAGCTGGTTAATTGCAAACCGGTCTTCTCAAATACCCACTCACAGTTGCGAATTATGATCTCAGCTCTTCCATAGGCCA
>CAYYNL010000238.1:0-5642 GCA_964472925.1 uncultured Fibrobacter sp.
TTTCATCTGCTGCACCTGCAACCATGTATTTTGATCTTCCAAGTTTCATGTTATCGAATGCAAATGCTATTGCCTGTAGTCCTGAATGTGGCCCGTTCCCCAGAGTCGTATTTACACCTTTAAGATAGAGAATATTGGCAATCCATCCAGCTACGGAATTTGCAGTAATATTTGAAAAGGTGGTGGTATCAGCAGCGTAAGTTCCACTGCTAAACACTTTATCCATGTGTAATATTTCAGGTGGACCGTTAGAAATGGCAACGGCTACACCAAAGTCTTCGGCGTTTTTACGATTTGGTTTTAAGCCGGATTCGTCTATAGAAAATGAGGCAGCAGCGGTCGCCATTTTACTGATTTTATTGGATAACTTCCTGAAATCCAGTCTTCGGTTTACATCTTTAGAGCTGAAATCAGGAACAAATCCAGCCAATTGAGCATTTACACCTTTTTGCCAGATGGATTCATCTTTGGTGAAGTTTTTAGTTCCACTGGACAGAGCTTTGAGGTTTTCGGCTACACCTAATCCCAAAGGACTGACCAAACCAATTCCGGTAATGACTATTCGATTATTTACAGGTGATTTTTTGATAATGGGCTTGTTCCATTTGGAAATGACAACAGCCGCATGGCTTCCCCCGAAAGCCGAATTACAGGAAATGAATGCATCGTAATCTTTTTCGCGTTTGAAATTAGGATTATAATCCAGATCACATCCGGGACGATTCTCTTTGAAGTTAATGGTAGGAGGAATAAAATTATTCCTCATTGCCAGAATATTACATGTAGCTTCCAGAATTCCAGTTGTTCCCATACAGTGCCCAAAGAAAGATTTCAGAGATATAACTGGAATCTTTTTATCTTCCAGCAATCTGGTAATACCTCTGGTTTCACATATATCATTTACTTCGGTACCAGTGCCGTGTGCGTTGATACAGCCCATTTCATCGATAGTGTAGCCTGAATCTTTTAAAGCCATATAAAGGACCCGGTATACACCTTCACCTCTGGGATCGGGTGCAGTAGGATGATGAGCATCTAGGCCGGTAGCGTGACCTGCAATTCTAGCATAGCATCTAACTTTTCTTAATAGTGCCTTCTCCATCTCTTCTACTACCCAGAAGCAGGAAGCTTCACCTACGTTCAAACCTACAGGTAAAGAAAACGGGGAAATTGGCTCATCAGAAGTGCCTCCAAGAGCATCGAAACCAGCGATATTGGAGATTGCCATACTGTCTGAGCCTCCAACTATTACAGTTTTACAGTAACCGCGGTCAATTAGGTTTTTAGCCAGTCCCATTGCTCCAGTAGATGAGGAACAAGCAGTTGTTACAATCCATAAATCACAATTGAGATTGAAATAGGAAGCAATAGCTCTACCGAAACCATAGTATTTTGCCTGGAGATTCATGTTTTCATTATACACTCTATCGCTTTTTCCGTGTTTCCAGCGATATAGATCTTCTCCTGTCAGTAAGCCTCCGTTACAAGTTGATAGCACGATCGAAGTATTATCATCTTTTAAATCTTCTATCCTCAGCCCGGCATCATCCAATGCTTTTTTAAAAGCAACTAAGGCATACTGGAGATACTTGTCATTATAGATGTGCTGTTCTTCTTTGGAAAAATATTCATCTGGATTGAAATTTCTGATCTCACCACCGTATTTCAGTTTGAAGTGAGACATATCATACTTCTGGATTTTGTCGATTCCGCTTTTGGAATTTTCCAGTGAATCAAGCACCTGCTCGACACTGTTTCCTATCGGACTGAGGACTCCCATACCGGTAATAACCGATTCTCCCTTTACACCAGATTCCTGTAAAGGTTTGCCTACAATTCTGACACCGTTTTCGTATGTTGATGGTTCAAGGCTGCTCAAGTTGACATCCTTTTGTGATTTAAAAAATTCTTTCCATACTTTTATAAACTGTTCGTATAGTTGCTGTTCGCTCATATTTGCAGGTTTGAAAACTACATGTGCGCCATTATAGTTTTTCCAGGTGGTGTCGATAATTCTGTTTTGTCTTTTTAATCTATCCCAATGAGCTGAACCCGGATAAGGGGTAAAGATAAAGAATTCTGAAGTTTCGATTCTGGCTTTATGGTATAGTTCAAGAACCCTGTCTGCGATTGACTGGTCATCCCATTCTCTTCCTAAGGCACAACTGCCAAAAAAACGGATATCTCTGTCTTCCAGCATCTTTACAAGATCTATAATTTTCTGTTGTTCCTGTTTGTCCCCCTGTAAAGCTTTAATGGAAAATGGGTCTACATTCATGGTGCAGTAGAAATTTTTAACACCAGCCTCAGCTGCCAGAGTAAAAAAATCCGGATCCACATTCAGTGCAACAGTCGAAGATACGAAATATTTTTTGTTCAGTGGTTTAATTCTTCTGAACAGCTCTGTGGCATAATCTCTGATTCTGTTTTGAGTAAAAAACAAAGAGTCATCTGCCAGATAGACATTCTCGTACTTCAGGGTTTTCAGTTCTTCGACTACTCTATCTATAGGCTTGAAACGCATTTTGTATCCCATGTGAGCAGGTATTGCACACATGGCGCAATTATAGGTGCAACCCCGTGAAATCTGAATCAGATCTTCTTCCCATTGATAACTTCGATTATTGTAAAAAATAGAACGCTTAGGGATTGGCCAATCTGCAGGATCAGATTTACAGCCGCCTTTATAGACTCTCTTCAGCTCGTTTATTTCTACATCTCTGAGGATTTCGGGCCAGGTTGTTTCGCCTTCACCCACATTTACCGAATCAGCATGCTTCAGGCATTCTTCAACCATAAAGGAAGGGAAAAAGCCTCCCATTATCACTTTGGTACCGTTAATTCGGAAATTATCGGCGATTTCAAATGCACGGGTTGCCTGGGGTGTAAAACAATTGATTCCTACAAGATCGTATTTAATGGAATAATCAATATTATCACCACTGTTATCATCGATAAAGCTCAAATCAACATGATCCGGTGTAAGCGCAGCCAGAATAGGAATTCCTAGTGATGGAGGAGTGGTAAAATCGCCAAGAAAATATTTAACCAATCCACTATCCAGTTCTGGGTTGTTAGTAAGAAATTTTTCGAATTTGGGGTAAACAAGTGCAATTTTCATCATTAGTCGCCTGAGTTTATTTGTTGAGCGATATAATTTTGTTGATTGTAAATCTGTGTATTATTATTCAAATATGTATTGATCATATCATCCCACCGTTGACAGATATTGTCTGCCCTGTGATATATGACGAAGCCGGTGAAAAAAGATACTTTACCAAAGATGCGACTTCTTCGGGTTTTCCACGCCTCCTCATAGGTATCACCTGTCTGATAAACTCTTCATCTATACCTGCAGACATATCTGTCTCGATTATGCCAGGAGCAACAGAGTTAACAGTAATATCGCGTTTAGCCAATTCCAGCGAAAGTGATTTAGTAGCCCCAATGAGCCCCGATTTTGCTGCGCTGTAATTTACCTGTCCTCTGTTTCCAATAATTGCGCTTACAGATGTCACGGTTATGATTCTTCCACCACATCTCATTTTTATCATTGGCATGACAAGTGGTCTTAGCACATTATAAAAGCTGTCAAGATCAATACTCATGATTCCGTCCCATGTCTGTTCATCCATATCCGGGAAGGGACAATCGTTTTTTATTCCGGCGTTAAGGACGACTCCGTAAAAAGGTCCGCTTTCTTCAATATTCTTTTGAAGAACATTTTTGCATTCTTCTCGATCCGACACATCGAAACGCAGAAGTGAGGCTTTACCTCCATTGTCAATTATGCTTTGAAGGGTTATTTTAGCATTGTTATGGTCATTTTTATAATTGATAGCTATCTCAAAACCATCTTCTGCAAGCCCCAGAGCGATTGCTTTTCCTATTCCCCTGTTAGCACCGGTAACAAGTACTCGTCTATGCATGGTTTACTGGTAGTCCTTTCCCAAAATCACGGAGCAGTTATTACCACCAAAAGCGAAATTGTTAACCAAAAAATTTAATGATCTGCAATTTTCTACAGGTGTATCACAATCCAGAAGTCTTATTGGAGGAATATTTTCATCTCTGCATCCATCCCAGATGTGCCTGGGTAGAAAAACTCTATTTGTGTCCTGTTCCAGAATCAATGCACAGATCAGAACACCCATAATCCCGGAAATGCCCAATGTATGACCGATGAGCGGTTTTAACGAACTACATGCAATTGAGTCACCCCAGATATTATAAATAGCTCTGGCTTCAGAAATGTCATTAAGGTGAGTACCTGTGCCATGAAGCTGAATATAATCTACCTTTTCTTTTGATAATCGGGCATTCTCCATCGCCATCATCATCGACTTTAATGCTCCGGTTCCTTCCGGATCAGGTGAAGAAACATGGTAAGTGTCACAGGATTCTCCAATACCTTTTATCTGTACTCCGCCTTCTTCTCGTGTTAGTATACAAATGGCAATGCCTTCTCCAATATTAATGCCATCCCTGTTTACGCTCATAGGGTTGGCAATGCCATTGGAAAGTAGCTCAAGAGAATCGAATCCTTTTATGGTCATCCGACATAAAGTATCGATGCCTCCGGTAATAACCGCATCACAAAAACCGCAATCCAGCATGGCTTTCGCAGATGAAAGAGCTTTTAAACCTGATGTGCATGATGTAGAGACTGTGTAGGCAGGGCCGGTAATTCCGAAAACATTTTTCAAATAATTGGCAAAATACGCTGTTTCAGAAAGCTTATATTGGTAGTCTGGCGGGAGAGTTCCGTTCTTTTTATTATGTACGGCATTTTCAAGGTTATAGATGCCAGATGTACTTGTACCGAGTACCATTCCTATTCTGCTGTTTCCAAATTTCTTTTTCAAAAAAACAACTCTATCCCGTAATTGCAGATAAGCCCACACATGAAACAGATCATTTCTTACAGTCACTCCGTATTTTTGCTTTTCACACACAGGCAGATCAAGATCTGTTTTGCCAACGAATATTTTGCGGTCTGAGAAATATTCATCGGTTTCGGTTAGAAATGTTCTGTTACTGGAGGTTTCCAGATTAGCTAATATCTCCGTAACATTAGTTCCAAGTGCATTTGCCAGAATATAGGAGTCTATTTTACAATTCATTCTAGTATCCTTATAATCCTTTTTCTGTCAGCAGCTAAAGGGGAAAGAAGCAGTGTAGTTGAAATACCTATAATAATAGTCAGTCCTATAGATTTAAGCGCCGGGATCATACTAAAAGCAAGCATTCCTAATGAAAATATCGTGGTTGCAGAAGATAAAACAATTGATATGCAGGCAACTGACGGATTTTCGATCGATTCCGCCAGAAATACCGAATAATCTATTCCTAATGCAAGTACCAGTATTATAGCCAGTATGTGCATGATATTTACCTCTATTGAAAACAAAGACAGGATTGAAATTGTCAAAAATAATGACATTACTGAAGGAGCAAATACCGATAAACTTTTTTTAAAACCATATCTGATAATCAGAATAAGCAGGAATATTGAGTAAATTGCCGGAATAAAAAGGATAAGACTCTCCCGAAGTTGTTTTATGAGATGTGAAATTCTGGAATGATTATTAATTAGTTTCTGTTCAAAATACAAAAAAGATTAAAAAAGGCTTGACAAAGAG
>CAYYNL010000239.1:0-5632 GCA_964472925.1 uncultured Fibrobacter sp.
ATAACTTCATCATCAAGCCATACTTTCAGTGCATCAAATGTATGAACGCCCCACAGAGTTTTATGCACATTGAATTCAAAGGTTACTTCGTCTCCAACATTGATGTCGACCACACCTTGTGTCAGGTCGATTTTTTGGCCATCAACAAGCATGGTGATTCCATCATTTGCGCCCCATTGTTTACCAAGCATCTGCCATCTGGGATCACTATGCAATCCTTGCTGATTCGCCGGAACCTCAGAGGGTTTATTAATTTCATTACCATTCCATAATGTCGGGGCTGTCCATATTGCATCAGCCTGAACAATGCTGAAAGCCATCAGTAAAGCTGCTATTCCACTTAAAAACTTCTTATTCAAAACCACCTCCAAATAATTTAAGAAAATCTTTTTTAATTTGAAGCATGAAAACAGAGCAATTACTATGCCATTATGGTTAATCATATTGTAGCAGCAACACCCCTTAGCGAATTGCCTAAATTTCGACTCTCCTTTACGTGCTTAAATGATACCTCAAAGAAAACCTGTAAAAAAACAAAAAACTGTGTCGAATTTTCTTACATCTCTACTATCGTCATTTTCTATTTCTTATTTTCTATTTTAGCACAGCAAAATAAACTTGAACCCAAGAAATCTGGTACACCAATCTGATCAGAACACAACATAGAGTATGAAAAGTTAAATAAAGTTTCAGGTTTTTACATTTCGAATTTTTCTTTTATGCTTAATTTTTATACTCTTTGTTTTTTTATTTCCTTTTTTACTATTTAATATTTATTTTACTGACTCTACAAACCCAGGAGGGCATAATATATGAAAAAACAACTGATACCACTATGTCTCTTACTTTTTTTTAACCTTATATTTTCTGCTGAAACTATGGATACTACATCCAAAAATGATACACCTGTTTCTGCAACAGTAGATTCTTCAGAAAACCCGGCTGTATACGAATGGAATTTTCTTCCTGGCGATGCTATAAGAATTATAGTAACCCCAGATACCGGTTTCCCCAATGGAGTTTATCCGGTTGAAGCTGATGGTTTTGTAGATCTTCCCATGATAGGACCTCTTTCAGTAAAAGCCATGAACAGAGTCGAATTCGAGCAGAAAGTCAAAGAAGCCTACATACCAATTTTAAGGTTTTCCAGCATTCAGATTAGAAGAGTGATGTCTATCGGTTTTCAGGGAGGATTTCGCAGACCTGGGGTTTACTGGGTTACACCGGGAGCGACTCTCTGGTACGCATTATCATTAGCCGGAGGCACAGAAAGGGAAGATGGACTGAAAAAAATAAAATGGGAACGAAATGGCAAAAGAATGGAAAAAAAAGTATCTGCTCTTTTAGAAGTCCCCCAACCCATCTATAAACTTGGATTGCGCTCCGGCGATATATTCCGGGTAATTAACCGCCCAAAAAAGACCGGTTGGGATGTGTTCAGACAGGACATCCTGCCTATTATTAGTTTTGGTCTCTCCAGTGCAGTAACCGCAATCACGCTTTACGAATGGTCCCAGAAAAGGTAACACTATGCAGCAAGGCTTAAATACCCCTACATCTTCTTTTAAACCGGATTACATGTATTGGATAAGTCATTATGCCAGTCTTTTCTGGAGATGGAAATGGTACATAATACCGATATTACCGGCTTTGGTGGTAACCTGGTTACTGCTGGTGGTCACATTCGGTACAGTAAGACCTGAACTCAGTGTTAATGTAATTTTTGGTTTCGAAAAGCAATCCAGTGTTCTGGTACTACCCGAAGCACTTTCTAGTGAAATGGGAAAAATGAAACTGATCCAGAGCAGAAATTTTCTTAGTGAAATTGTGGATTCCCTTTCCCTTCATTTTATAATCCCTAAATTTAACCGATCATCGATATTGAATTTCGTCTACGTTGACAGTACTGCGATCCCAGGAAAATACGACTTTAGCATCGATGAGCAATCCAGACTTACCTACACAGTTACATTAACCAATAAAAAACTAGGAATAAATAAAAAGGTAATAAACACCGGCAGACTTCCATCTCTTGACACTTTGAATACAAACGGAATGAAATTTGTCTTTGCCCCACACTTTCTAAAAAAACCTTTTGATTTTAATTTTTATGTAATTCCCAAAGAAAAAGCTGTAGAGAACTTGAGAAACAAGATTTCTGTTATTGGGAATACAAGGCGTGACCCAATGATGGAAGGTATAGTAATGGTCAGTTTAAGCGGCACTGACCCACAGCTCATCTGCGCTACCATCAATAAAATTGCAGACAGGTTTGTAGAAAAGAATCTCTCTTTCCGCAAGAGAAAAACCAACGAAGTACTCAAGGCACTGCAGACCCAGTTGCAGATAGCATCCGAACAGCTTCGTCAAGATGAAAGCAGAATTCGGGCATTCAAAGAGGAAAACCCGAAAGTCGGATTGGGTATAGATGCCCAGAATGCAATTGCTACCATGACTACTCTGGAATCAAGGGATCTTACTCTGTCCACAGAGATCGATGATGCAAAAGATCTGCTGAAAAGACTTTCGGAACAAACTGGCAGTGATAAAGATCAGACTGCCAGTGAAGCTCTTCTTTTTCTCAGCAGCCGTAATGTATCTACTGCAATCGTTCTTCAAAAGGACTTTAATACCCAGTCACAGCAAAAAGCAACATTAATTGCCAGCCGCTATTCTCCCGAACATCCAATGATTAAGGATGCTCAATCGAAAATTGATGCAATAAGCATCAAAACTATACAGTTACTCCAGGATTTCATCAAGAAACAGGATGATGAAATTGTAAAAATTAAGTCGCAGAAAACTCAATCTTTAGGTCAGTTGAAAGGACTTCCACAAAAAGAGATGCAACTGGCTGCCATGACCAGACAACAACAAATCAACTCTGAGATCTACTCAAATCTTCTCAGCAGATATAATCAGGCTAAAATTGCCGATGAAACCGAAGTACCCGATATCTACATAATGGACTATTCGGTTCCTCCAGAAGTTACTTCTGCTCAAAAAGAGTTAATAAAACTTTTGACCATCGGACTACTGGTATGCTTTCTGATAACTTTCGGCCCAGCAATAATTTTTGACTTTTTCGATAAGAGACCCAGATCTGAAGATGATCTTAAAAGATTCATGCAGTTCCCGGTTCTGGAAGCTATCCCGACACTAAGCAAAAAAAAGGATAATGTCAAAGATGGCAGTGAAGATCACCAAGGTGCTACTATCGATTCTAAACTTCTGATCATAGGTCCTTCCGTTACCTATGTTCATGAACTGTTCCGTTCTTTACGAGCAAAACTAAATTACCGTCTGGAAACAACTAATGGCAAATCAATTCTGGTTACCGGTTACGACTCTGGCGAAGGAAAATCTCTGATTGCTGCAAATATGGCAATCATGGCGGCTCAACAGCATAGTCCTACTCTTCTTATCGATGCAGATATGCGCAGAGGCATTCTTCATAAGACCTTTTCAGTCTATAATCAGCCCGGTTTATCCGATCTTCTGCTGTGTGAACACCAGATAACCGAACAAATGTTAAGATCATCAATAAAGCCCACTATTTTTCCACACCTTTTTCTTCTTACAGCAGGAAACCAGGTTCAAAATCCTACAGAACTATTAACCAGCCGCTTATTTAAAGGTATTATGCATTGGATAGATGCCCGATTCGCAATGATCATTATCGATGCCCCGCCGTTATCCCCTGTTACCGATGCTATAATCATTAACAAAGTGGTTTCAGGATCGGTTCTGGTAGTTAGAGCAGGAAAAACCAATACAGCAGGGCTCAACAAGGTTATTAATGAGTATCCCTCCTTTAAAGAGAAGATCTTGGGACTGGTGCTTAATGGAGTAAATAGTATTCCAAAGAAGAAAAAGTATAATGCCTATTATTATCGGAGCAATCCGGGGCTAAAACCTGAACAGCCGCTTCTTCTCACTGCGCAAGTGGCTCAGGAAAATGAAGAGAATCAAAACATTTGATAAATGATAAATAAAAAAAGAAACTATAAATTCGAAATATGAAATTCGAAACAAGAAAAGAAGCCAGGTAATTACTTGGAAGGATAATACGAAATGACCAGTAGGAGACAGAAAACAGGAAATTTCCCGCCAAAAGTGCACCTTGGAAGAGAGTGGATTTTATCTCAAACTATACTGAAGTGAACAAGTAGTCAGCCAATCAGGGAGTATGTGTATGGGCAAGAGAGCTCTTTTTGTGTGCCATGTAAAGGTGTCATTATGCATATTATACCACAGCTTACGATAAACAAGTTCCCATTAGTACCATTCTTTTAAAGTTCAAAATATCCTTCATTCTCTTTTATTGCAGAATATCTAATAATACTACATATCATGAAACAAATTATTGCACCATAAAGCCCTACTGGGGCATACCCTGCTTCGATCTTCGATCTTTCTAATTATCGACCCAGAGAAGCTTCTTGATAATATCACCGAAAAATCTATCTTCACGTCTTCCATAACAAACCCTTGCAGTGGGTAAATCATTCTCAATTTTCTTTCGAGATCTTGTCATTTGAGGTTTGTTCAATTTGTAATTTCATATTTACTATTTTTTTTATTTCAATCTTTTGTTTTCTATTCTTGATTTTTTTCAGGGCCCCAGCAACAATTGCAGGCATACCCTTTATCAAAAGAAAAATGGATTCTCTGTAATGCCGTTTTTTCAGGCCCTTGATGCTCCAATTTAAAATGTGTCCTCCTATTAGAGCCATTCTTTCCATTTTTCTTTTTTGACCACCGGGATATTCACCTCTCTTCTCCAAAGATAGCATATTTTCCAACCTGACCAGGTTGATTAACACATCATGAATAGAATTGCCCGGATGATACCGATAAGCTACAGTTACAGGAGATTTTACAATCAAGACCGGTCCTAAAGTACCAATCCTCAACATAAAATCCAGATCATCAACTGTGCCCTTTTGAAAACAGGTTTTTTCATTCCACAATGTTCTTTTAAATACTAAGATACTGGTACCAAGCCAAACCATTTCAGTTTTCGAAAGATAATCTTTAAACGGTGTATAGCAGATAAGATTTTTATCTTCATTTTTTAATTCTGCGAGTTTTTTTTCATCTTTGAAACCGCGTCCTCTGGCAAAAATAAGTGCCGGATAGTCCTCGCTTTGAATCATCTGATAATAAATTGACAATGATTCCGGCAGTAAGATATCATCACTATCCAAAAAAACCAGATAGTCTCCAACAGCATATTCCACTGCTTTGTTACGGGCTATTTCTGCACCCTGATTTTGTTGACTGATGATTCTGACTGAGTTCTTAAATTGATTGAGCACTTGCAGAGAGTTATCAGTTGAACCATCATTAACAGCAATTATCTCGTAATCACTGAAATTCTGGTTCAGAACCGATTCAATAGTTTCTGCAACCAGGCTTCCCCTGTTATAAACAGGTATAATTACACTGAATAAGATTTTTTTGCTATGCATGATATCTTTATGATTTGTAATTTAACAAATATATCCCAAATTACAATTAACAAATCCTAAACAAAAACACAGAAAAGAAATCTTAATTGAATAATGAGATTGCATTATCCTAAAAACCGCAGTAGATTGACACGGATAACACGTAATCTATTGCGCAT
>CAYYNL010000240.1:0-5630 GCA_964472925.1 uncultured Fibrobacter sp.
ATACAGAGTGACAATAGACAGAACTGGATTCAGGGTTGAGAGAATGGGAGAGAGGGCGTAACTGGGTCGATTCGGCAATTAACCAACTTCAAGAAAAGAGGTTTTCAAGAGCAAGATTTAACCGAATCACTCATTTGTAATTGGGAGTTCTTTAATATAAAAGTGAGATAGTTCAATCAGTCTGGCTGTATTAATAGTAAATATAGAAATCGATCTGGCAAAATTGGTTATATATTTAGATTTCCATTCATTATTATTGGTTTCGCATGGAACCAAAAAAAAGATATATATGAATAAGAAGACTTTTATTTTTTAAGTTTCAAATAACGGCTTCATGAGAAACATTTTACAATACTGTTATTCCAGATTAATTTGGAAGATGGTAGTAAATCAAAATTAACAAAACATAATTCCTGAACAAATTCCAACTTACAGTCCTGAATTCCAAACAGGAACAAGGGTTACAAAATTATCCTATTAACATAGAAATCCTTCCCGTTTTCTGTTTTAAGTTCTGATTATTTCTTTACACAATGCCATAGCCAGTGCTTCACGTATTCTGCAAGAATACGAAATTTAGCACTGGTGGGTGATTATAGCTAAATTTTGTGGTATATTTTTGAATGAACGGTTAAATGTGTTTTATTAATGGGTAACAAATAACATGAAAAGTAGATGCACCATGAAAAAAACAGTTCTTTTAAAACCTGTTATTTCCTCAAAACAAATGCCCATCCTGATAGCAGTACTACTGATAACTTCTGTAGCGACAGTTTTTTATTCATGCAATAATGAAGCCCTCCCGACTACTCCCCAGGAGCAGTTGTTATTTACAGCTCAGGATACTTCAGATATTATAACACTTGCAAAAACTGTTCATCCGGGAGAAATTGAGAATACTGTTATTTCAACACCCAGAAGCATGTTAAATGCTAAGCTAGAAAAAGATTCGCCTTCATTACAATCACTTCCATTAACATCAAAATATGTTTCGGTTACATTCAAACCTGAGCATATCACCGATAAAATAAAACGCTACAGGAGTTTACATATATCTAATATTACATGGGTGGAATCGAAAGATTTGCTTTCCAATAATTCCAAAATCATCAGAAACAACTGGATCACATCTTCAGACTTTCTTTTATCTTCTGATAAGACCATATTAAAACTGGATTCCTGTACCATAGAGGCAGTTGTTACCAATGCTAATGTTGACACTATAGAACATCTGCTTAATCTTATCAGTTCATCCAGCTATTCCATCGATTCTATAAATGCCAAAATGGAAGTCATTGATGTCAAAAAGGTTAGTAAGGTGGAATGGCTGGCTGACTCTGAAACTTACAATGTTATACTTGACTGCGGTTTTATCAATTATTATATCCTTTATAAGGATGGAAAAGTGAAGATCGGGCCTGCAGATGTCAAGAATGTTGATCCTATCTTTTAATGCTCAATCTTATAATATCACATACTGTACATTGCCAGGTACGAACAGATATTCAAAAATAGGGTGCAGCCTTAATTTAAGGCACACCCTCCGTCAAATTTCGCTGCTTTATTCATTTGGACACATTGTTCCCAGACATCTCTTTTTGTTTTTTTAATGTCATCATGGGAAATAAATGTTGGCAATACTGTCTGGAATACTACTGGAATATAATGTATTTCTGGCAGGATGGAGATCAGGTTACTGCAGAATGCATGTTTGATGGAGGAATCATATTAGGATCTTTGTCCGGTGATACTTTGCGAGGGTGGTGGCGAGAGCACGGTAACGCTAAAGAATGCGGACCTGATAATACCTGGTCTGGTCCACTTATTTTAAAATTCACTGCTGATGGTAAATCATTTACCAGTAGCTGGGGATATTGTAATACTGATCCATTAACTCTTAATCCGGATGCAGACGATTGGACAGGAACTATTAAAGATGGTGTAGTCACATATACTCAGGCTGAGAATCAAGTTGCGTTGTTATTTTTTCTGAATTCCAAAGGGCTGGTTTGAGTAGTTGCCTTGAATACACGATTAAAATGAGAAATACTATTGAAGCCAACTGCCATTGCAATATCGATCACCAGTCGATCAGTTTCTTGCAATAAACGCTTTGCTTCATGAATTCGTATGGAAGTAAGGTATTGTTTGAAGCTCATTTTGAAAACATCATTCATGACTTTCGCTATTTTTTTCTGTGACATCCCAAGCGATTCACCCATGGCCAAAATTGAGAGTTCAGGGTCAGAAAAGTTTTCAGCTAAATAGGCAGAGATTCGCTGTGCGTCAATATCCCGGTAGTTGCTTATTTCTTTTTTATCGTAAGTGATAATTATGTTACTGTTTTTTGAAGATGCTATGATCCTGGTGAGTAGGAATGTGATAATTAATAGAGAAAAAATTACAAGGGCTGCAATTGCATACAAGTTGGCATCTTTTGTCAGATAAATTTCAGAAATTGTAATGGTATCAATTACCCCAGTTTTAGCCGTTGAGCCGCTTTCAATTTGCAGCGTTGTTACTTTCGAAAGATCTGTTGGTGCAACATCTTTTAAGGTGAGATTATTCTTCTGATACCACCATTCCGATTCAGTGAACTGTTTAAAAGGAATAGAAATTGTAACTGGAACAGAGTCGAGTATAAGATCCTTTTTAAGATATCGTTCACTTAGTGGGTTATCGATTTGTGAAACTGCCGAATCAAAAACTTTGAGGTAGATCTTACAGTCAAAAAGCCGTTTTGAAGCGATAAGAATATTAAGTTTATCAAAATGGGTACAATCCAGAAAATTACCATTGCTATTTTTTAAGGGAATTGCAATTCCTGCATAGGGGAAAGCAAAACCGGGTTTTAATATATAACTAAATTGAAGGCCAGTCGGGTTTTTATTCACGGAAATTATTTCGGAATTTCCAGCACCATTATTTTCTAAGCGATCATCGTAAGTTGTAATTTGCCTGTTCTGGAAATTTATCTTTTTAGTTCTGCAGGATGACCTGATTAAAAAAGCACATAAAACTGCAATGATTATTCCAGGAATAAAAAGGATTTTAAAATTTAAATTCTTTTTTCCAATTTTATGCATAATTAGTACAAATTCTACTCAAAAAATGATAATTGCTACTTTTGCACACTTTAAGGCTGCTTGCTGCAAAGATGCATAATTATTAAATGCTTATTTTATTGTGAACTTTAAAAATAACTCCAAACAATCAGCCAAAGGAATTTTATGAGCAGGCGTTTTTTATGTTTATTAGCAGCAATTCTTCTATTCAATTTTAACGTAGGTGCAAAAAATTACAAGGGAGCTGAACTTTACTCGAAAAATCTGGTTAAATATGGGCGTTTTGATATCCGTATGCGTACTATTAGCGGAAGTGGAACAGTTTCATCTTTTTTCCTCTATTATGATGATTCATACAAAGGAAACCCGGAGCCTTGGCGCGAAATCGATATAGAAGTATTAGGGAAAAGTAATAATGTGTTTCAGTCAAACATTATTACTGGAAGCGCAGAAAATAAGACCACATCAGAAGAACTGCACACATTTGAAAGATTATCAGAAGATTATCACACTTATACGCTTGAATGGACACCAGACTATATCGCCTGGTATTTTGATGGTGAGGAGGTAAGGCGCAGTACAGGTCCTCAGATAAGTGAGTGCCAGCAAAAAGAGATGTCTTATAGATTTAACCTATGGATCTCTGATGCACCAGCCTGGGTAGGACAGTTTAACCAGTCGATTCTCCCTGTATATCAATATATAAATTGGGTGAAATATTCAAAATACACTAAAGGCTCCGGTCCTAACGGGACTGATTTTACTCCTGAATGGCAGGATGATTTTAATAGTTTTGATTCAAAAAGATGGGCTAAGGGTGATTGGACTTTTGATGGTAATCTGGTTGACTTTTCGGCTGATAACATTGTAGTTAAAGATGGATATTGTATCATCTGTTTAACAGATAACAATAATACCGGATTTTCTGGCAAAGTTCCCGAAGACAAAGGTACATCTATAAAGAATAATAAGCAGAGGATTAAAAAGCCCTTCACTACTGGATATTCAAATTCTACCGGATCTTATTTATTGACGCTTGATGGAAAACTGTTACCAATTAATATGAATTTAAACGATCGGTCTAAAAACGGGGTATGGATTAAAAGAGAAAAAGATGTATTTCTGCCGGTTCTGAGAATTAACTGAATAGTTGGTAAGCAATTTTGCAGGAATTGCAATAACTAAAGTATGCTTAATAGTGGAAATATTTTTTCATAGAAAATACTCCCGCCCGTCTCAAGAGATGCTTTTTTGGGACGGGTTTTTGGGTATATTATGCAGATGCAAATTTTTTCTTTGCAACTAATACGTAACTTCTCTATCTTTTCAACCGACAATTTGGTGCAAAGGGCAATTTCAGAATCAGTTTCACCAATTTGAATCATAACAACGGCAGTTTTTTAACCCTATACCGATTCCCTGCTTAATCCCTTTTTCAAAGCCTTCGGTAGATAAAAAACTGCTAATAAAGAGGCTTAAACCTGACTATTGGTGGCTTGCTCTTTTTCTGTTTTTTCTTTGGAGGATGTCTTTTTGCCCATTTAGCATAAAGGATCTCTCTTTTTCTGATCAGCTCAGGATCTTCATAGCTTAATTTGGGGAGTTCTTGCAGGTGCCAGTAATTTTTCACGAATGCCGCAGCTTGTATAGAACTGCTTGAAGGTATCTTGACCGAACTGCCATGGTGAAAAGCAGATAACTCCGGATAGTTCAGTATCGGTTCTTTACGCATATAGCCGACCGGATAGTTGAATTCCCCATCATATAGTACAGTGTGTTTGGGCTTTTCCTGACAAACATACTTTGATATTGCAATATCGTAATCCAATGGTTCTGTACTGTCCGGGATATATGGCATATCTCTATCCCTGTAAGGGGTAAGAATTAGATTTGAAGTATCACTGCTTTTACCGAAAACAATCAGTACACTGACAAGCTTCTCTAGTTCATCAGTGATTAATGAGATACTTGCCGGAATATTCTGGCTCTTCCTGTTTGAATAACCTAAGCCATTATATTCCCACAGATGGTTTTTATCGCAGAAAAAATTAACCTTTACACCCAGATTCTTAAAAAATATCTCCAAATCTGCACAGGAATCCCCCTGAGGATTAAAGCGGTTCAGACATAATGGTTGAGATTTACTCTTAAAATGAAATTCAACGTTCGGTTCACATTGGGAGGAGATTGAATCGGGAAACTCTTCTGTGTCCTGAGCATTAGATTCTGGGAAATGCCAGCCCATTAACAAAAAAGTAGTGATTAGGCAATAGAATGTTTTGTTCTTTCTCACAGCAGCTTCTTTATTGAAGTCAGAATTATATCCTAAAACTAAAGTAGAAAAAAGTGGCAGGCATCTTATCCAAAAGCTCTTACATCTTTAAAATCTCAACAGTTTTATAAAAAAGATCGAAGAAGATGCAAAAACTAAGTTTAAAATGATTTTCTTATATTTTTAGATAAAAAAACCACATTTTTTATAAGCCGCTACCTGACTCAAAAATAAATGGATAGGTTCGTGCTACCGATTTCTAAGTGATATCACAGAATAACTACTCAGGTATT
>CAYYNL010000241.1:0-5604 GCA_964472925.1 uncultured Fibrobacter sp.
GAACTTTGGAAAGAGAGTGGCATGCCACAGAGGAAATATTGCGCCCAGAACGATCATTCATTTAGTACCTTCAAATACTGGTAGAAGAAGTATCAAAAAGATACTCTTCGAGGCCAACACAAGTCACCATCATGTACTTTTATACCAGCTCAAGTACATAAGGCTATTACTGCATCTGAAGCGGATACAACACCAGGGATTATAACGATCAGCTATCAAGGGTATCCTATAAAATATCTTTAATTAAAGGTCAAACTGTATTATATTTGATGTGAGACTTGTGTTTGTGATGGGTTATTTTGATAATAAATTATGATCAAAATGTAATTTCTGATCATATCAATTTAACTTCGGTTGCTTACTGAGAATAGTGAACTCACTGTTTTTAAAACAGTCACCTGTGGATGAGTTTATGGTGATCCAGATCCATGGTTGTAAACAAAAAAAAAAATCTTGTACATTTGAAGCTCAAGAAAAGTATAAATTACCCTTTATATACTTTCGCATTCAAACAATAAATAACTAACCTATTTACCTATGAGAAAGACGATTTATCTTACATTCTTTAGGAAAAGCAAGATATTGCGGATACTATTCGTATGCGCATTGCTTGCTTTGCCTGTAATGTTTATTACAGGTAACCTGAAAGCCAGTGAGCTTCTTCAGGACAAACAAACAATAACCGGTACTGTTACCAGCGCTGCAGATAATGCAGCCATGCCGGGAGTAACAGTCCAGGTTAAAGGTACTTCAACAGGAACTATTACTGATCTGGACGGTAAGTACTCAATAAGTGCTTCTCCTACAGATATTTTGGTCTTTACACTTATTGGATACCAGACCGAAGAATTCACAGTTGGAACCAATACGGTCATTAATGTTCTATTGGAAGAAGAAATTATAGACATCAATGAAGTTGTTGTAATTGGCTATGGGGTTCAGAAGAAAAAACTGAATACTGGTGCTACACTTAACATGGGAGGTGAAGATATTCAGAAACTTAATTCCACGAGCACTATGGATGCATTGAAAGGTTTGTCTCCTGGTATAAGTATTACACAGAACAGCGGTCTGCCGGGTAGCGGTAACAAGATATTTATTCGCGGTATTGGCACCACCGGTAATTATAAACCAACTTATATTGTTGATGGTATTCAGGTTGGAGATATCGATAACCTGAGTCCTTCTGATATTGAAAGTATCGACGTGTTGAAAGATGCTGCTTCTGCTGCAATTTATGGCTCTCGTGGTGCAAATGGAGTTGTTCTTGTTACCACCAAAAAGGGTCGTAAAAGCGATGCTCCCATAGTTACCTATAGTGGTTACTATGGATGGCAGAACGTTGCTAATCCACCAGACCTCCTAAATGCCCAGGAATACGCAGAAGCAATGAATGAAGGTAATATTAATGCCGGATACGATCCGTTTACATTTGCCAATGTTCCCAATTGGGAAGAAATTGAAAATGGAACGTGGTCCGGAACAAATTGGTTCAAAGAAATCGAAGACCCGAATGCCCCTGTGCAGAGTCATGCCTTGAATATTACAGGAGGATCTGACCGGTCAATTTATTCACTGGGGGCTTCCTACTATGATCAGCAAGGAATACTTGGAAAACAAGCTAACAATGACTATAAACGTATTAACCTTCGCTTGAATAGTGAGCACGTCCTGTTTAAATTAAAGGATCATAATTTTATCACGTTGGGTGAGAATTTTACATTTACCAATGAGAAGAATCCTACCATTCGGACAGGAAATATATATTGGAATGATGTTCATAATATGTTGGTTGCCAGCCCATTTCTTCCTATGTCGGCGGATACAATAACAGATCGGGCTTATCCATACCACTACGCAATCGGTTGGAATTCCCAGGAGAGTAATCCGGTTGCAGAAATGATTAACCAATCCAAATGGAACACTAATAATAATAATACCATTATCGGAAATGTTTATGCCGAGATACAACCGATAAAAAATCTGACACTGCGCTCAGCCTTTGGGATTAATAACTGGTATGGCTCATCACGTCATTGGACACCTGCATACGAGCTTAGTGATGTAAGCTTTAACCTTAACGATCAGGTTGATCAAAGTATGTATTCAGGTTATACCTGGACTTCCACAAGTACGGCTACATACACATTCAATTTGAACAACGTGCATAACTTCACTTTATTAGCAGGAAGTGAGGCGACTCGTACTGCCAGAAGTCTTAATATGAATGGCCATAATGAGGGCAGTATTTTTAATGATCCTGAATACGGCTACCTGGATAATTTCGAGATTCTTGACGCTGAAAATGCTTCCCTGGCAAATTTTGGAGGAAGAGACGATTATGGTTGGGCAATGTTGTCATATTTCGGACGTTTATCGTATGATTATAAGGAAACATATCTTGCAACATTTGTAGTTCGTGCTGATGCTTCATCGAATTTTCCGGCTGAGAATCGTTGGGGTGACTTTTACTCGTTTTCCGGTGGCTGGGTGTTATCGAATGAAGATTTCATGAAAAATACAAGTAACTGGCTCAATTTCATGAAACTTCGTTTTAGCTGGGGACAAAATGGTAACCAGGATATTGCCCGCGATTTTGCATATCTTTCCGCCATTTCATTTGAAGGCCAGAACTATTATTTTGGTCCCGATCACTCACTTAGTACTACCGGTACTACTCCTTACCAGGTACCAAACCCAAACATATCATGGGAAACATCCCAACAAATCGACATTGGAACGGATATGAATTTTATTAATAACAGGCTACAATTTTCAATCGACTGGTACCAGAAAGATACTAAAGACTGGTTGGTTGAAAAGATCTCTTCAGTAATGGACGGAACACTTCCTCCATGGATCAACGGCGGCTTGATACGCAATACAGGTATTGAAACCGTGCTGCGTTGGAACGATCGTATTGGTGAGTTTAAATATGGCATCTCGGGTACTTTTGCGTATAATAAAAACGAAGTGATAGAGATCCCCAGTGAGGACTCAATATTTCATGGGCCTGAATCGGTGTTGAGCCAGGGCACTGCCGAAATGTTCCGTGCAGAAGCCGGATATCCGATCGGTTATTTCTGGGGATACGAGACAGATGGTATTTTCCAGAACCAGTCAGAGGTAGATGCCTATGTTAATGCCGACGGTGATCCAATTTTAAATGGTGTAGCTCCTGGAGATATTCGTTTTGTTGACAGAAACGGCGACGGTGAAATTACACCGGATGATAAAACGATGATCGGAAGCCCACATCCCGATTTCATTTTTGGATTACAACTGAATTTTGAGTATAAAGGTATATATTTTGAATTTACCGGCAACGGACAAGCAGGTAATCAGATAGCCAAGAACTACCGCTCAAATGACAGCTACCGCCATAATTATACCAGGGAGGTATATGATCAGGCATGGCGCGGTGAAGGAACCTCCAACAAGTATCCACGGTTATATCGTGGAAGCCACAGGAATTATCAATGGATCTCAGACGTGTTTATTTATGATGCCGATTTCTTCAGGCTTAGCAATATAACGTTAGGATACAACTTCAAGAATTTGCTTCCGGCAATGCCAATGAAAGAATTCCGTGTATATGCTTCTTTCAAGAATTTATACGTAATAACCAAGTACCCGGGAATGGATCCTGAAGTTGGTTATGCTCCTTCGGATGATAATAATCCTGATAATGACTACAAATGGGGATCGGGAATCGATCTGGGTTTGTATCCTTCGGCCCGTAGCTTCCTTCTTGGAGTAAATATTACCTTTTAACCATTAATGTGAATTGTTATGAAAAAGAATAAATATCTGCTACTTATTATAGTTGCACTTCTGGCAATTAGTTGCGGGGAGGATTTTCTTACAAAAAAGGACCTTTACCGCATGTCAGATGAGAGTTATTACAAAACTCCTGAACAAATAGAACAGGCTCTGGCAGGTGCTTATGCTGCTGTTCCCCAGGATGCAGGTAACAATAATCCTTATATTGTTGCCGATCTGATGTCCGACGATTGTTTCGGCGGCGGAGGTTCCAACGATGACGGATTCCATTCTACCGATGCTTTTACACTTGTGAATTCCAACTATTATAATGAATTGTTTTCCTTCAGTTGGAGTGGTATTCTTCGCGTAAATACGATCATTAAACGTTTTAATCAGACTAAATATGAGGATCCGCTGGCTCGTCAACAAGCTATTGGTGAAGCTTTTTTTCTGAGGGCATATTTCTATTTTAAACTCTCTCAATTCTTCGGGCCTGTTCCTCTAAAGCTGGAACCTGAACCGGCAAACATTCCCAGGGCTACGCCGGAAGAAATGTACGGTCAAATCGCTCTTGATCTGAAAACAGCTATTGATTCTATGCCTTCAACTCCTGCACCGGCTATTCCTGCTGAACGTTTAGGGCATGCCACAAAATGGGCTGCCGAAGCGCTTTTAGGCCGTGTATTCCTGTTTTATACCGGATATTATAACAAGACTGAAATTGAATTGCCGGATGGTACTACAATAACTAAACAGGATGTTATTGATGCTTTAACGGACTGCATTAATAATAGCGGGCATGCTCTGCATGAAAATTTCGGGTCAAATTGGGCATATTCAAATGTCGAAGATTACCCTTATGTTGTCAACAATAATTTAATGTGGTGTGAAACGCCAAGGGGCGCCAGGAATCCTGCGGTAACAACTATTGAAACAATCTGGGCGATCAAGTATTCACCTTATGCAGGATGGAATCCTCCTGATCAGCAACTTAGTTATTCGAACCAGCATTCATTATATGTTGGCCTTCGCCAGCAATCGTATTTACCCTTCGGACAAGGATGGGGTGGAGGTCCTGTAAATCCTCAATTGTACGACCTTTATGATGATAACGATACGAGAAAAAAAGGATCAATACTAAATGTTAATGGACCGGATCCGGATGAAGGGAGTATACCTGAGAATTTTATCTGGGGATCCGATAACCAGATGCATGAAACCGGATTATGGCAAAAGAAATACATGCCTATTTACGATACAACCGGCGATGGATCATTAGGTAGTATTTTCTATATTGAATTAGGAACACCAAATGATATGCAGTTATGGAATATGCAGGATGATATTCTTATTCGTTATGCCGATGTTCTTCTTATGGCTGCTGAACTTGGCGCCCCTGGTGCTACAGGCTACTTCAATCAGGTTCATGAACGTGCCGGCTTAGATCCTATTGCAAGCCCAACACTGGATGATATAAAGCTTGAACGACGTCTTGAGTTTGCATTTGAAGGCCTTCGCTACTTTGACCTTCTCAGGTGGAGTGGTGGTAATATGAGCAGCGTCGAAACAGCCATAGAAGCAGCAAATGGTACAATGGTTATGAACGTTGGGGTTGAAGAAGAATATACCATTGATTTCAATCCTGAAACAGGCGGGTTCCTTCCTATTCCGCAAACTGAAATAACCCTTTCAGGTGGTGTGCTGGAACAAACACCAGGATGGGAAAGCTATATTAATTAATTGTACGTAGTTTACAAGTATAAAAAACCGGCCTCAGTGCCGGTTTTTTTATGTGCGCTATGCATGCCATTGTTCTATAGGGTGCAAGACCCGAACGAG
>CAYYNL010000242.1:0-5499 GCA_964472925.1 uncultured Fibrobacter sp.
CTATCCGTTCAACTCCATCTTTCAGTATTGCAACATGAAAATTAATAATCAATCCGGTGGGATAATGGACACCAACTGATTCAAGGATGCTTTGGTTTTAGGAAGTCCTGAAGATCTGCAAAATTTTTGTCACTTGGTTAAAACAGAGAGGGTAGTGGAATCAGATGTTATTCCGTTCTACCCTCCCCACCTGGTATCCCCAATGATACATTCCACATTGGCTCACTCTATGAATTGACTGTCTTTTCTTTAATTCATGGCAGCCTCAGTCTGTGGCTCGGAAACCTTTTCTGACAATGTTTCCCGCTGCCTGATGCGGGCCGTATAATCATCGATCAGCGCATTAATCTCTGCAACGACAGTTAAATACAGTTTCGGTTCCAGCTCTTCAAGTGTGTCAATAAGAGTGAGTATCTGAAAAATCTTTCTGCGAATCGGTGTTACATAGATAGAAAGAATCTTAGCCGTTGACTGTGCTTTCTTCTCGACCTTCTCCTGAGTAATCTCCTCAAACTCACGCTGTTTTTTCTCCAGATCACTGATCAGACCACCAATATTAACAGCCTCAATATCACCTGCCATTTCCTCTTTTTTAAGATCTTTTAGCAGTGCGTTTATCTTGTGTGATTCCACAGCATACGCATTTGATGCCAGACGTAAATCATTATTCTCAAGTATTTTGTAGATTCTTAGAGCAGATGCTGCAATCGAAGGATCGGGATGACTGCATTGTCCGCGGACAAACTTTACAAGTTGACCATGCACCTGATCACGTTTGGCATCTCTGACCACTGCCGGCTCTGTTAAAATAATCTGGAAATTCTCACCAGTACGCTTTTCAAGTTCATCGATAAGAGCTGCCAGTGCAGTGCTAAGCTTACTCAGAATATCCTGATTTGTGATCTTCTGAAGAATTACCAGAAGCGATTTTGAAAACATGGCCGCTTCCGCCGGATAAAGTTTAGAACGAGAAAGGTCTTTAACTGGCATAATGCCACTCCTTTTATGAATGAATGAACAGAAATGGTAAGATCCATCAGAACGGAAATCATCATCTGCCAAGCTGCATCTAACAAGCAGTATCGATACAATACCAGTCAATAACAAAGTGACAGGATAGAACCTCCGTACGAATGCAAATTACCTGTGTGCAATAATATCCGAGAACAATTTCAGTAACAAACGTTTCTGATTAATCTGGTTTTAGCGACTGATTCCGGGTACAAGCTCAAAAAGAAAAAGGAAAAATTAATAAATCAACGCTGCCTGATAAAATTATTTAAAGGATATTTTTCTTAAAGGCAGCAAAGCAGATCATAATAGTGATAATCTATTTCATGTATAGCATGAGAGCAATATATTTATTTAGTAACCTGATGCGAATAAATCACTATACCAGAAAGCACCAAATTACAAATCTTAAATACTAAACAAATTCCAAATTACAATACCGAAATTTTAAACTGGAACAGGAATGGGGAAATTCGAAATACGAAACAGGATAGAGATCTCCATTGCTGCTCTTTTCTTGTTTGGGTATGGAGCGCATGTTGGCACTTTTAACCTAATTTCTGCGGTTGTGGTGGATGTAGTCGCGTATCATATAGAATTGATAAGATTTGAAGGTGTTGAAGGCTTTATCGACAAGGTGATAAAGTCGAAACACCTGATTGGCTTAACAATCAATAGGAAAGTGTTTAGAACAGTCAAATCATTCCTAAAAAAAATATTTGTTATAGCATTTGGAGCTATAGGAATCTCGATTTCACGGGTAAGTGACGAATAAACGGGAATAGAACCGATTGTCCCAAAACCGGATTCGAAGTTGTTACTTTAGAACGGCAGGTATTCGGTATTACTGATGTAATCTGGCCGGTGATTCCGCTCGTTGCGGGACAGGTCCACCAAAGTGGGATAGAGCAGTTCCTGCAGCTAAAAAATATAAGACGAGCCAATCTGATCCATAGCCCAAAAATGGGATCTGATATGAAGGAAAATATGGAAGGAAGCTAAAAGTTCTTATAATGCCCAGTAGAGCAGGTACTATTACGAATAGTGTCATTGCATAAACGATTTTTTCATTAACATTTTTTTCCATCTTTTTGCGATGAAAAGTAAGAAAAATAAACAGATAGCTGAATAATAATATGCAAAAACACAATCCGAATATACCATACTCTTTACCGATTATCTGAAAAATGAAACTGGAAATAGTCGGGAGTGGATATGTCCATTTCGTTACTTCACTGTAGCCTCCAAAACCTATACCGAACAAACCACCAGAAGCAATATCTTTGTAAGCCAAAAATGGCTGATAACCCGCATAGTATTTAAACATATCTAAAGAGCCGGTTTTAAGTAATTGATCAATTGAATCAATAGTGAATGCAAAGTAATGTAGCATAGGAGTAATTTCGGAATGAACTAAAATGAAACAGGTTAAGGTAAAATATGCCAAAAACGAGAACTTTATTGAGTTTTTGATTTTGCATGACAATATAATGAGAAAGAAGATGATATCAGATAAAAGCAATAATGGACAATCATGAAGTAAAAGAAAAGAAATGTTCGAAAGTATGACGAGAGATGCAAGATAAATGATGTTTTTTCTGGAATGTATATTGTTCTCTATGCGATCACAAAAAATACAGAACGCCGGGAGCAGAAATAATAAAATGGCCGGACAGACTCTTAAAAGTAAATTGCCGTATTCAAACCATCGCCTGCAATTTTCGACTTTATTAGATCCGTGCACAAATGGAAGAACCACCAAAAGGGCTGCAAAACCGATAAAATAGAGGTAATATTTATTGAAATAAACTCCGTATCGAATTGCGAACAGAAATACAATAACTCCTATAAAAAGAGCAACGGTGTGCCTGTAGATGTAATAGTGATGAAGATTACGGTTTATCATTGCCGGCATATCGGAGAAATCAATTATCGCGTTTAAGCCGAACCAGCAGAGAAAGCCAAGGACAACCACAAATAATGGTTTTGCAAAAAGAATTTTCTTCAAAGCTGGTTTAGTCAACATAGTTTCACCGTTTCACCCTTCTGAATATTGTAAAGATATTAAACAGAATAAATGTTCTCTGTTATAGTAAATTTACCTGGTTATCCAATCAAATAAATATTGATAAATATGATAGTTGCAACAAAATAGAACAAGTTTTAAACAATCATTTCCCCTGAATTGGTTGTCCAAAAAAAACTCTGGACCAAAGATCGTTACCCGACATGTATCTTTGCCTTACAGGACTGCGATAGTATGAACTAAATAATGGTAACCTGTTGAGCGCTAAGGCTTGAAGGCATCGCAGACCTTATCACCCTGTCGTTAAGGCCTGCGATGCCTTCAAGCCCTGTTCCGAAGATATCGCTGGTGAATTATACGATTGAGACTGTTGCATTCCCTGATTGAATGCTGTAGCAGCTGCCGCTGCTATTTTTTAGCTTTAATTTGGCGGGATTGTGATTTTGCTTGTTTTGAGCAGAAAAATAAGTCTGACAAATGCATGCAACAGAATTTCTGTATAAACCTGAATTTCGGAAGGTCTTGTGGAATACAGAGTTTATCAAATTTAAGTTTGGCGCATCAAACCGCTGGGCCGCTTTCCCGGTTCTGCCCAAAAAAGTATGGGTGAATCGGCAGTCCCTGAGACGGTGCTTACAAATCATCCCTCATATATTCCTTCTTTAAGTAGTACCAGATCACCGGGTCTGACCGGACCAGAATGTTGGGGCAACGCTTGGAGGTATTGGTGTAACATACCTCTATACGATAGAGAAAAAAAAGAATGTTGCGGCAAAGGTAAGCTTTTCATGGAGCGAGAATGGTTTGAATTCAAGTTTATAGAATCCAGAATTTTTGAGCGTGAGCTTAAAAAGTTTTGTGCATCTGAAGAGGAACAATCAAAATTAAAGAACTTTGTAGCAATTAATCGTAATAAAGGTGATAGTATCATTGGCAAAAGTGGAATAAGGAAAATTCGTGTTCCACTAAAGGGGGCGGGTAAGCGCGGTGGTGGAAGAGTTATCTATTTTTTTACAGATGAAGATGATTCCTTTATAGTTTTCATGCTAATCTATAGCAAATCTGAAAAAGAAGACCTTTCACATGATGAAGAAGTGCTCTTAACAAAGGTTTTACAGCAAATATTGCGACAAAGAGGCAAATATGAATGAATACGAAGTTTCCAGAGAAGATTTGATAACCGAGTTAAAGAAAGAACTTGAAGCGGGTGAACCACTTTACAAACTTTCCTATAAAGCCCGTTTATCTACATTAATGAGTAAAGATGAATTCTCAACCATACGAAAAGAGCTTAATGTAACCCAGGCTTGTCTCGCGGAAATACTTGACATATCAGTTAAATCTGTACAGGCTTATGAACAGGGACGCTCAGAAATACCCGGGCTGGTGGCTAAAGTACTTCGACTAATGCATAAAAATTCTATTTTCCGCAGTTTGTTTTGTGGAGAAATATCTGCTGATGACAACCCGAGCCAGGAAAATACGAAGACTATTATCTCTCAAAGGTGATAAGAGAACAAAACAGTTCAGGGTAAGACAAATTGCTCTTAGCAAACAACAAAAAAAACGTTTTTCGAGGTATCCAAAAGTCAAATTAAATCGTGTATTGAAAAATACTGGTTCCTATGCTTTCCAAAAATCAAGTTATCTGATTCTATGTTCACCTCCATTTCATCTCCTGAGAAGACCCAGGGAAATCCCCCGGTCCCCCTTTCCTTATTTCAATTAAAATCAA
Source organism: uncultured Fibrobacter sp. (assembly GCA_964472925.1). Lineage (GTDB taxonomy): Bacteria > Fibrobacterota > Chitinivibrionia > Chitinivibrionales > Chitinispirillaceae > JAAYPC01. The sequence continues at coordinate 4,773 of CAYYNL010000242.1, forward strand.
ATTAATTTATCTCTACTCTATTTTAATACAAAGAGTTATATTTTCTGCTTCATAAATGTGCCTAAAACAGGAGGGATGGATGTGAATATTATCGAGATAAAGGGACTTAAAAAAGATTACGCTTTGGGTAAAACTACAGTAAATGCGATTCGGGGAATCGATCTATCAATCGAGAAAGGCGATTTTCTAAGTATAATCGGGCCATCGGGCAGTGGTAAAACCACTCTTTTGAACATTATCGGTTGTATAGATAAGGCAACTTCCGGAAGCGTAAAGATAGCCGGTAAGGAGATCACCTCTCTTGACGATAAAAAAATCACTGACATTCGTCTTCACCAGATAGGTTTTATTTTCCAGACCTTTAACCTAATACCTGTGCTTAGTGCTCTGGAAAATGTGGAATTTCCTCTGTTGCTCATGAAAAACAGGACCAGGGGTGAGGTGCGAAAAAAAGCACTTTCGCTACTGGATGCAGTCGGATTAAGTGAGCATATCAATCACCGTCCTTCAGAACTTTCCGGTGGGCAGCGTCAGAGAGTTGCTATTGCCAGGGCTTTGGTTACCGGTCCAGATATAGTACTTGCAGATGAGCCCACAGCCAACCTCGACTCGGTTACAGGTGCATCGATTCTTGATTCCATGCGGACAATGAACGAGCGCGATCATACCACCTTTATCTTTTCTACCCACGATGCAAATGTGCTCAAATATGCCCGTAAGGTCATAA
>CAYYNL010000243.1:0-5482 GCA_964472925.1 uncultured Fibrobacter sp.
ACTAAGTGGGTAAAAGGATATATCTTTCCAGTAAAAAATAAAAAAGGAGAGATAATTCAGGTTGTACTCATGCATATTGATATTACAGAACTTACTCTAAAAGAAAATGCTTTACGGGAAAGCCGACAGCAGCTTCAGGCAATAATGGATAATTCCCCTTCTGCCATTTATATGAAGGATTTACAGGGGCGGTATATACTGATGAATCGAAGAATCGAAGAGGTATTCGGTATAGATAGGCAAGAGATAGTTGGAAGAAAAGATGAGGATATTTTCCCCAGAGAAATAGCGGAAATTATGTGGGCAAATGATAAAAAAGTGCTTGAAACAGGTGCCCCTGTTGAAGTTGAGGAATTAATGCCTCAGGAAGATGGATTTCATACTTATATCGCAACCAAGTATCCGCTTATGGATGCTTCAGGAAAACCAAATGCTATCTGTGGTATCTTTACTGATATTACAGAGAGAAAGAAAACTGAAGAAGCTTTGAGACGGTATTCTGAAGAATTGTCAACAGCAAATAAGGAACTGGAAGCCTTTTCTTATTCGGTTTCACACGATCTGAAAAATCCGCTAAACACAATTTCAGGTTTTGTGCAGATTCTCTCTGAAGACTACTGGGAATCAATCGATGAGACCGGGAGAGATTATCTGAAAAGAATTGCCCAGGGTACAGGTAAAATGCGCTCCATTATCAATGATCTGCTCAATTTTTCCAGGATAAAGAAACAGGAGATAAAACGGGAGAATGTTGACCTTACAGAAATGGCAAGAAGAATAATTTCTGAATTAAGTTATTCTCAGCCGCAAAGAAAAGTTCAGGTAAATATTCAACAGGGCTTAAAGGCAAGCGCTGATTCGCAGATGCTTGGTGTAGTGCTTACAAATTTGCTTAACAATGCATGGAAATATACTTCCAAAAAAGAGCGCTCCAAAATAGAAGTAGGTATGCTGAAAGAAGGTGACAAGACTATTTACTATGTCAAAGATAACGGAGCTGGATTTAATATGAAACTTGCGGATAGACTCTTTGTGCCATTTCAGAGGCTGCACACCGAAAAAGAATTTGCTGGTACCGGGATAGGGCTGGCAATTGTGGAAAGGGTAATAAAGAAGCATGGCGGAAGAGTTTGGGCGGAAAGTGAAGTGGGGAAGGGTTCGACTTTTTATTTTACTCTTGGATAAATATGATACAGAAGTATGGACGCTGTCATGGCAATTTTACTTTTTAGTTATTCAACATATAAGAAAAGAACATTAATGGAAATATTTTCCTGTTTCGAATTTAGGATTTCGTATTTCGAATATTCCTGCTTCTGTTCCTGTTTAGAATTTCTGTAATATAATTTGAAATCTGTTTGGAATTTAAGAATTGTGATTTGGTATTTTTGTTAAATTAATCTGCCACTATGCTATTCTTAAAAAACAGAAACCACCTTTTTTTCTACATTTCCGTTATATTTAACATTCATTAAATAGACACCTCTGCCTGCAATCGGGACAGAAAGTGCTCCAGTCAGACCGTTTTTTCTGGTAATCAACCGTCCATCAACTTCGTAAAGAGAAATGCTGAAACAAATATTGTTGATTTTTGGAATAATGGATATTTTCCGACCGGAAACTGAAGCTTTGAATATGGTTCCGTTTGCAGTAGAACCGGGTATCATGTATCTGTTTCCTGTTTTTTGGCTTTCGAATCTGAACCAGTTTATATTAAACAAATAACCATCATCACCTGTAAATATTAAATACAAATCATGCGCACCTTTAACAGTATCTATGGTGCAACTGATTGTAGACCAGGTTTGCCAGCCACCGGTTTTGGTAACTTCACATGTTCCTGCAAGAGTTCCGTTGATACTATCAATTCTTATCTCAATTTTTCCACCAGTGCTGCCACATGAAACCCTGGCTATAAAACTATCTGCCCCATCTTTAAAATCGATATTTTTGTAAACAGCATAGGTATTATTTTGTATAAAACCGATGTCCTCTCCTCCTTCAGAGCAGGTTTCAGTCTGAATTCCTGACTTAACAGAGAAATATTCTGCTTCAATATTTGTAAAAGCAGATATCGGTTCTGCAGGGCCACTGGAAATTAGAAGCAAACCTGTTCCATGTGATGGAACTGTCATTGTGTAAGAACCAGTGAAACTGCCTCTGTCCGCTTTAGCCCATAAGTCTCGAACAGTTACTGTATCAGAGAAACCGATATCGGAAAATTTTACGGTGATATCCTTGGCAGATACGTTTCTGTTTAATAACGCAACCGCTTTTGTAGTACCATTAATTGAGCCCAGTGGTTTACACCATACTTCAAGACCATTGACAGTCTTTACTCTGGTTCCTTGAATACCTGCAGGGTCCTGGTTTATAGCTATTACCTCTTTATTCAGCAGGATATCCTTTATTTCCTGAGACATTTTTCTGACATCATGTCCGGCAATAAGTGGAGAAGCCATTATACACCACATGCTCATCTGGGTACGGTATTCTTCAGTAGTGCATCCGCCATTTCCAATCTCAAGCATGTCTGGATCATTCCAGCCTCCTGGACCGGCCATAGATGCATACTCGGCATTCTTGTCGATTGCATTGATAATACCAACAAACCAGTCTGTACCATTATCCCACTTGTCTGTAATATCACCTGTAGTGCGCCATAAGTTACCGGTTGAGGGCATCCAGTTCTGGTATCCCCAGGCGCAGATGCTGAATACAATATCTCTGCCACAGTTGGCAAGTGCATCGCGCATTTTTTCATAATCTATTTGCTGATTTGAACCGGGAGCGGGATCACAATTGTCATATTTCAAATAATCAACACCCCATTCTGCAAGAGTGTTTGCATCCAGTTGCTCCTTGCCGTAACTTCCGCTTCCTGAACCTTGTGGCCCATTATAATAGTGATGGCATGTTCTCAATCCACGGTCACCGTAAATCCCGAACTTTAATCCTTTGGAGTGGATATAATCGCCAAGTGCTTTCATACCGGAGGGAAAGCGGACTGGATCAGCTCTTAGCTTTCCATTGGCATCGCGTGATGTGGCCATCCAGTTATCATCAAGATTTAAATATATATATCCGGCATCTCTCATCCCTGAAGTAACCATTGCATCTGCAATTTGCTTAATCTGTGCCTCATTGATATTTTCGTGAAAGATATTCCAACTGTTCCAACCCATAGGTGGAGTTTTGGCCAGACCATTATTCAATGCACTAGCCTGAAAAAAAGGACTGGTAAAAACAATTGTCAGAATGCTTAGAAAAGATAATCCTGCCTTTTTCATAACCATTTAAAAACCTTTGTATATAATTGTCACAACTGCAGAATAGTCAATTCTTTTGCGTATGTCATTACACTGCAAATCAGTAGACCATGTTTTTGGCTGTCTTGTCACATGATATAGATATGGTTTCTATCCAGTCATCCATTCCTGTTTATATAGAATTAATAAATGAAAAAATAATCTAAATCAGACGCTTCCTATGGAGCGACATTAATTTACTAATGTTTTACCTGAATAGTCTGACTTAGATTTAATTTAAGGTATAGCAAACTGAATTGTCATTAAATTAAACCAGTTCAAATAAAAAAGTGTTCCGAAACCCGGAACGAATGAAGAATAAAACTGATATGATAGTTAATTTTAGGATGTACAGAAAAAATTAGATAGAAACGATTCTGTTTAGCAATGAGATCAACATTTCCATCGTTGTAAAACCATCTTAAGATCTTTTGTACTTTGAAAGGAAACCAATTAGTTTTTGTACCTGATTAAAAGAGCAGACTTAAAAAATCATAAAGAAATCATCTTTGGACAGGCAATCATTTTATAAAAATAACGAATGGTATGCAATTCCACTGATGTTGTTGAGTAAAGTAGTACCGGATAAAGGATTGGAACAGGAATTTTAGTATGAATAAAGTTCGTATTGGAAAAACAAATCTGGTTGTAAGCAGAACCGGTTTTGGTGCATTACCCATTCAGAGAATTTCAGAAAAAGAAGCGGTTTCGCTTTTAAGGAAAGCCTACTATAATGGAATCGATTTTTATGATACCGCCAGGAACTATTCCGATAGTGAGCAAAAAATTGGAGCTGCATTTTCAGGGGTTAGACAGAAAGTGATTATTGCCACAAAAACTGCTGCAAAAACAAAAGATGATCTTCTTAAAGATCTGGCAGTGAGTCTCAAAAAACTAAAAACCGATTATGTGGATATTCTTCAATTGCATAATCCTGATACACTACCCGATCCTACAGACCCGAACAGCTCATATTCTGGTCTTTTGGAAGCCAGGAAAAAAGGAATGGTGCGTTACCTTGGTTTAACTAACCATAAACTTGAATTGGCAATTAATGCGGTCCAATCTTGCCTTTATGATACGGTTCAGTATCCTTTAAATCTCCTCAGCTCAGAGAGTGAACTGGAAATTATTAAGATTTGTAAAAATGCAGAATGCGGACTTATTGCAATGAAAGCTATGTCCGGTGGGTTGATCAAAGTGGCAGCATCTGCTTTTGCCTTTTTAAGACAATTTGATAATGTAATTCCTGCCTGGGGGATACAGAAAGAGAGAGAACTTGATGAGTTTTTATGTTATGAAAAGGATCCGCCATGTTTAAATGAAAAGATGTGGCAGATAATAGAAAATGATCGCAAAGAACTGGCTGGACAGTTTTGCCGTGGATGCGGATATTGTATGCCCTGCACTGCAGGAATAGATATCCCATGGACTGCCAGGATGTCACTTTTGCTTCGCAGGGCACCATCACAGAATTTTAACAACAGCTTCTGGAAAGAGAAAATGGAGACAATCAGGAATTGTACCGGATGCGATAACTGTAAAGCAAGATGTCCATATAAGCTGAATGTACCACAATTATTAAAAGAAAATCTGGAAGATTATGAAAGTTTTTTCGGTATAGTTCTCAAAGACAAGAAACCCAGAGCAAACAGAGACATCCCCTGAAGTTAGATAAGAACGGATGAGAGGACCTTAAGAAAGAAAAATCCAAAATGCCTCCATGTTTAACTGTTTCATGACAAAAGAATGGAGAAACAGTACTTAATTTTTACCAGTAAAATTCGATTTTAAACTCATGTGTCCAGTCTGGAAACCAAATTGTTTTCCATTCACTCTCACTTTCAGTTTTAATGTAGTCATTGAGGCTTTTGAGCAAAGATTTGAGTATTAGCGCAACTTCTAATTCAAAATGACCAAAAAAATCAGTGTTACTTGACCCGATTCTGCCCTTCTGATAAAATACCAGATAGTGCAAGTCTGGGAAGAAGAGGGTAAAACTATGTGACATTACTAAATTTTTCTATCCCCAGTTCCACTCTGGCTATTCAGAAATGTTTTAGCCAGAACTTTTCAAATGGATAAAAAAGTCCCGATTACAACTGTTTAACCTAAAAACTGCAGTAGGTGATGATGAAGAACCGTAAGATATTGATGCAGAAAGGTTTGAAGTC
>CAYYNL010000244.1:0-5469 GCA_964472925.1 uncultured Fibrobacter sp.
ATTTACTTGTTCTTCCTCCATCAATTGCTATCATCTATCCGGGCCATATCGCTATTATATTTCTGATAATGATGGCTTCATTCGAATATAACAGGATGCTTAGTATTGTTTTCCACAAAAATGGGTTCTGGTTAAGTTATTTTGCACTTTTTTCCCAATTTTCTTTGTTTCTTCTAAGAGATAATTTCCCTTTAAATCTTAGTATTTACATATTGCTGGTGGTAGTGGCCTTTGAAGCTTTTATCTGGGGAAGAAAAAGAGTACAGAGGCGCTGGATGAGGGCCAGTCTTTTTTTTAGTGGAATGGCTTTTCTGTATATTGCCGGAATTTCTATGATTAATTTTTATCAGCAGCCATTTCAATCACTTTTCAGGAAAATAAGCGATCATACCATGCTTTCTCAGATGGGCATTGTCATCGTATTGACATCCATTTTCCTGTGCGATTCGGGTGCTTACATAGTGGGATCTATCTGGGGAAAGAGGCACTTTAGTTCCATAAGTCCTAAAAAGACCATCGAAGGCAGTATCGCGGGACTAACGGCTGCAACCATTACTTTCAGCATCGGATGGTATTTTCTGGGCAATAGAACTCTTCCAATGTGGCTTGGTCCGGTTTTAGGGTTGCTTATTGGCATTTTTGCACAGATTGGTGATCTTCTGGTTTCTTTAATGAAGCGTTATTTCCGGGTAAAAGATGCTTCCGATATTATTCCCGGGCATGGAGGGATACTCGATCGTTTCGACTCGGTATTTTTTACCGCACCGGTTATTTCTCTTTCTTCCTGGATAATTCATAGAATTTTCGGTTAATTTTCTTATGACTCATTTCCCACAAAAAGTTCTTCTTCTGGGTTCTACCGGATCGATTGGTACAAGTGCTTTAAACTGTATACGGCGATATAGTGAGCATTTCAGTGTTACTGGATTGGCAGCCGGCAGAAATCTCAATTTATTACATAAACAAATCTGCGAGTTCAGACCGGAGGCGGTTTATATAGCTGATTCTCAGGAGGCAAAGAAGCTTCAGAGTGAGTTTAACAGTATTCACGTCTATAGTGGAAGAGAAGGGCTTATAGAACTGGTCAGGCAGACCGAATGTGATATAGTACTCAATGCGTTAGTGGGAGCTGTGGGGTTCAGGCCAACGGTCACGGCGCTTCAGTGCAAGCGGCGGGTAGCTTTGGCAAATAAGGAGAGCCTGGTAATGGGCGGAGATTACATCCGTCGATTGCTTTCCTGTGGAAATGGGGAACTGCTTCCGGTTGACAGTGAACATAGTGCAATATTGCAGTGCCTAAATGGGGCGGAAAGTTCTACTGTTGAATCAATTATTCTTACTGCCTCGGGAGGACCTTTCAGAAATTTAGAAAGAGAAAGGTTTTCCTCAATTACACCTGCGCAGGCTCTGAATCATCCAACATGGGCTATGGGTAAGAAAATCACTATCGATTCTGCTACCCTGATGAATAAAGGTTTTGAGGTTATCGAGGCACATCATCTTTTCTCTCTTCCATATTCAAAACTTAAAGTATGGATTCATCCTCAGTCTATTATTCACTCTATGGTTGAATTTCATGATGGAGCGGTACTGGCCCAACTGGGGATTCCGGATATGGAGTTGCCAATTCAGTATGCATTAAGTTTTCCGCAAAGATTTTCTATAGGAGGAAAACGGTTATCGCTTCCTGAGATTGGAAGATTGGATTTTTCAGAACCGGATCTTGATCGTTTCCCTTGTCTGAGATTGTGCCTGGAGGCTGGAGAGATGGGCGGAACAGCTCCTGCGGTGGTTAATGCTTCAAACGAAGTTGCTGTTCAGGCGTTTTTGGAAGGAAAAATAAAATTCAATGAAATTGCGGAAATAGTGGCATTTGCATTGCGTACTCATAAAAACACGCCTGCCGATTCTGTGGAAATTATAGAGGAAGCAGATAGGCTTACCAGGGAAAACATTTTCAAAAATAAACTACCTAATTAAAGGGAAAATTGTGATCTCAATTTTGTCAATCGTTCTCGGTTTGTTAGTTTTAGGATTTTTAGTTTTTATTCATGAATTAGGGCACTTTTTGGCTGCCAAATGGTGTGGAATAAGGGTGTTGGCGTTTTCGATCGGTTTTGGAAACCCGATTATTAAAAAAAGTTTCAAAGGAACTGAATACCGCATAAGTTCAATTCCATTTGGCGGTTATGTAAAAATGGCCGGAGAAAATCCGGATGAAGAAAGAGCAGGTGCCCCGGATGAGTTTACTTCAAGACCGATCTGGCAGCGGGCAATAGTAGCTGTTGCAGGGCCAATGGCCAACTATATCACTGGTATGCTGATGCTTTGGGTGATGTTCATGTATGGTGTACAACAGCCAATCTATTATGATCGACCCATAGTTGGAGCTGTCGCGGATACATCTGCTGCAAGTGATGCCGGACTGTTGGCTGGAGACAGTCTTATCTCCATAAATGACCGACAGATCACGAACTGGAATGATGTCGATGCCGCATTTGCGCTTCAGCAGCAAAATTATAAAATCGTAATATCTCGTGATGGTCAGCAGAAGAAACTGGATATGCGCCTGAAGAAAAATGGTGATGCTTTTCCTCAGGATTTAACCGGCGGCATGCTTCCTCCTTTACCAGCAATAGTCGCTGATATCAATAAAAATTCGCCTGCAGAGAGAGCTGGCTTAAAGGCTGGAGACACTATTCTAACCATTAATGGTGTTAAGATCCATTCATGGTTTCAATTGTCTCAGATTATCGTTTCTTATAAAGGGGATGAGCCCCTGAAGATTGCTATTGCCAGAAATGGTTCCAATCTGGAAGTAGACATTAAGCCTGAATACAATGAGCAGACAAAGAGAAATCTTATTGGTATACGGGTTGACGAAGGAAAAAAGAAAAATGTAAGCTACCCTCCTGTAGCTGCAATGGAAAAGGGACTGGATAGAACCTGGGAGTATACCACCATGATTTTTGATGTAATCGGGAAAATGTTTGCCCGTGAAGTGCCTGCATCACAGCTCTCTGGTCCTTTGGGTATTATTCCGGCTTCCGGTTTCATGGCCTTACAGGGAATCTCACCAATCCTTCAACTCATGGCTTTAATTGGAATTCAGCTTGCCGTTCTTAACTTGCTTCCTCTGGTTATCACCGATGGGGGACAGCTGCTTTTTCTCCTGATTGAAGCAGTGAGGAGAAAACCGGTTTCGGTTAAAGCACAGATAATCGCCAATAAAGTTGCTATTGTCTTTTTCCTTCTGCTTTTCCTTTTCGTCACATTTCACGATGTCCGCCGTTTGCCTGAAATGTTTCGTTTCATTGGAAAGTAGTTTTGATCACATTTTGCTGCACAGTTGACAGTAATCAAATACGGTCATCTGTGTCGCGCCTACCGTTTGCAACAGTGTCTTTTGAAAGCATGAACTCCCGAAGTGCAACTATTATATTCCAATTAAAAGAGTCATTATCCTGAAAAACCGCAGCAGATGTGATGGCGGTCCCCAGTACCCCAGAGATTATTTCTTATTGAAAAAAGAAATTAACTCTGGGGTTTAACTATTTTGGAATATATTCAGAAAGGCGGCACTTATGAAGCCAATCGCATTAATGATGATCGGAACATTTCTTACCTTTGCTACTGTTGCCAAAGAAAAGTCTTCTGCTCTGCAGTTTGATTCCTTGCCTTATGCATTTAATGCACTTGAACCCCATATTGATGCTAAGACGATGGAAATTCACTACACCCGACATCATCGCGGGTATTATGACAATTTGCTTAAAGCGATGCATGATTCTTCATTGAAAACTAAAACATTACCTCAACTTTTTGCTAAAGTCAGCACACTTAATGCTTCAGTCCGTAATAATGCAGGTGGCCATTACAATCATACTCTGTTTTGGAAAGTGATGAGTCCTCAGGGGGGAGGTGTTCCTGTGGGACAGTTGGCAGAGAAGATAAATTCGACTTTCGGTTCCTTTGATAAGTTCAGGGAGGAGTTCAAGACTGCTGCTCTTTCACGATTTGGCAGTGGGTGGGCCTGGCTTTGTGTTGGTGATGATGGTTCGCTTTTTATCAGTTCTACTCCTAATCAGGATAACCCACTGATGGATGTTTCTGAAAAACGAGGTACCCCCATATTAGGACTTGATGTTTGGGAGCATGCTTACTACTTAAAATACCAGAATCAACGGGGTAGTTACATCGACGCATTCTGGAATGTTGTAAACTGGCCTGAAGTTAACACGCGCTTTATTTCTTTGGTGGGGAATAAAAAAGAGACAGAAAAAAAATAACCACTGACTCCTGCGATTCAGGTATTTGTATTTACGTGTTCGGGCTGATAAAGACTACTGGCTGGAGGTTTTTTCAGCTTTTTAGGGTCTATAGTTGCAGTGTACCAGGCTACTATACTGGTAATTAAAAGCACAATCATTAGGGCTACCACTATATAGTAAATTACCTTCCCTGGTTTGCTTGAACTGACTTTTCTTCCCCTTAGAAAAAACAGCAATACCAAGGTAATGAGGATAATAACTATAAATATTATCCAAAGCATTGGTTACTCCCTCCTTTTGGAATTTGAATTAAAAGGCTGCAAAAGATGTGCCGCTTTCAGGTATTGAGAGGCAGGAATCAAAGGTTTTTTTGCAACAAATGCTTTGGCTGAAAACTGAGATGGTTTCCCCAGAGATGATTTCTATTTTGTTAATGATTCATCTCTGGGGAAATGAGTTTCTCGGATAGAACTGAAAGAAACTGGATTTTTTAAGCCAAACCCCTAATCTGTGCCCCAGAGGTGAAAAGTTTACAATATAAAATTCACCTCTGGGGAACTTACAGAGGCCCTGAACTCCAAATTCCCACCTCATAATCAAAATGAATAAAATGAAAAAACCATTCTGCAGAAACAGCTACAGAATGGTTTCCGGACAGTTATTGTTACTTATTTCTGGTTTTCAGGAAACCACTGGATAAGCCAGTGGAGCCAGATGTCTAGTAAAGGCACTATCGTGCCTTCTTGATTTCGCGGCTCTACCGCTCAATCAAGCTACCGCCTGTGGCGGTAGTACTTGACTCCAAGCCGCTATTCAGAACTCTTCTTCCTGAAGTCTGTGTATTATAGCTTCTTTTATTCCATCTACCTTCTTCAGTTCTTCGAAACTACCATATTTCCCGTGTTCTTCCCGATAATTAACTATCTTTTCAGCAGTTGCATGGCCTATTCCATTGATAGCTTCCAACTGTTCCTTTGTAGCTTTGTTTAATTGATCTCTAGTCATAATGACCCCCTTTCTATATCCTATAAAAAATACGGTCAGAAAGGAAGCATAGTACATGTGAGTAAATAAGCTTAAATCAGTTTAGCGATTTACTAGATTTAAACCTAAAAACCGCAGTAGGTGACGATGAAGAACCGCAAGATATTGATGCAGAAAGGCTTGAAGTCCTTGAAGGTTTTATCTACTGGTGATA
>CAYYNL010000245.1:0-5445 GCA_964472925.1 uncultured Fibrobacter sp.
CAATCAGGTGTTTCGACTTTATCACCTTGTCGATAAAGCCTTCAACACCTTCAAGGCTTATCAATTCAATATGATACGCGACCACATCCACCCCAACTGCGGAAATTAGGTTAAAAATAGTAGACTCGACAACCATAAAACTTTTTGCCAATTGCATGAACTGGGCTAAACACAGCCTTGCGTAAGACTGCAGCAAAATGCCATCTGCTGCTATATGCAGAAACGTTTTTACCCACTATTTTGTATAATTAAGAATGCCAGGTCTCATAACTGTTTTGTTAATATGGGATGATAGTGTTACCTATTCATAAAAATTGATGGCAACACCGCTTGCATTCTGACGTACTAACGATGTGCCACTAAAGTAACCAATAAAGGGCGCATGCCTTACCAGAAAATCAAAGACTCTTATGTGTGAAGATCTTACCTCTTTACTCCAATAAGTTTTTTAAAGACATTCTTCCCATCATCATCTTCAACCACTATCACTGCAGAATAACTTCCTTTGCTCACTTTTCTGTTTTTTCTGTTATAGCCATTCCACAAAACCAAATATCCGTTGTCATCTTCGGTGTATTTGTTACACTGAAACACCACATTACCCATGACATCATAGATTATCACATTAATATTCTTTACTACAGATTTAGCCTTGTGTTTGCTTTCCTGTGCTACATAAAAACGAATACCATTTACGCTATCAGGATTAAACGGATTGGGCCCAATCTTTACATTCCATTTTCCTTTAGGATTTTTCACCACCAGAGGAGCACGGCGATTCGATTTTTGATTTTGCAAGGTATTATTCTCATCCCTTACTTTACTATCGGGATTAATCCAGATACTGTCATTATTTTCCGGATATACAACACCCGAGACGGTTGTAAATGTAAAAGTAACCAGATCACCTCTGGTATCAAGAACTTTCAGATCCTCAATTTTATATTCGGTATCCCTTTTTCTGATAAACAGGAACGGATTTTTCTCCCTGTCAAATTCCACATCTTCTGAAAAATAAACGCTGAGAACATCCCTTGTGGCTTCACCATCGGTATACTCACCCGGAGTAATGGTTGCACTTACTATGACAGGTGCAGCGCTGTCGAAAACCACACAGTTTCGAATCAGTTCAGGATAAGATTTAAACGATATTACAGCCGACATATTAGTGGATGTCTTAACTCCTGCATCAGTCTTAAAAGAGTCCGGAAGATTCACTTTTAAGGTAAAGTTATCTTTATTATAGCTGAAATGCTCAGAAGTAATTTTCTCAAGCCGGATAACACCGCTCCAGTTTAAAGAAAACAGAATATCCTCAGGCTCCACTTCTCTTAAAAACTTCATATAAACTGCATCCACAACACCATCACCATCTCCATCTTTGTACCAGGCAAGATTAATCATGGGCGGTTTAGCTTTAATAGGTACAGCCCGATTCTTTAAATGAGACAGGTTCCCATGATAATCTGAAACAGTGCCGCCAGCTTTACCTGGTACAAGCCGCAAATAATCACCCTGTTGAGGACGATTATTCTCAGAGACTGTAGTCACTACTTTTGCAATAGAATCTAGTAGCTGTCCCTGCAACACAATAAGGTCAAGATAGACAGTATCACCAGTTTCTTTTTTAATAAGCTGAACAGTTTTGCCCTTTAAGGTTGAAAGTATTATTCTCTCAGGGAATTTCAAAAACAGAGTATCGCTTTTTCCATTTACTTCTTCAGACAATATTACTTCGCTAATTGCAGGCCCGATCCCATCTGAAATACTCTTCACACTCTGCTTTTTCTCATTATCTACCAGCATATTCAAAGTAACAGTACCTTCTGGTGATGCATCTGGTTCAGTAAAGGAATTTAATGGAACCGAAATTGTCTTGTTATCGATTTCTATCTGATTTAAATTAAAAGAAATTGCCTGCCCTTTGTAAGAAAGCAGAACATTATTCGCCTTCTGATTTATGGCGAAAGTATCTGTAAGCGTAATAAGTAATTCATCAGGTATGATATCTCCATCGTTATCCAGCATAACTGCATTTGTAATAACAGGCCACAAAGGTTTTGCCTCTGCAATAATTATCACAGAGTCGGACTTTAGCCCATTCTGACTGACAACAATAACTGTCGCACCGCTACCGGTTTTTGTAATAACAGCTCCCCAACCACTCTTAGGATTATCTTCTACAGAAACGATTTCAGGATCACGGCTATTCCATTTTCCAATAGTTACCTTCTCCAGGTAATTACCTATGGAGTCCCTGACAACAGCAAAGAGTTCAAATTCTATTGTACCAGCATCCATAAAAATGCTATCGACCTCTGAATCGTTAAGCAGATCGATATCGAGAGTATCTGTTATGATATCAACATGATCAGGTTTGCCCGGCTTAACCTGACATCCTGACTTGACCTGCGCCCCAATGGAATATTTCTTATATCCCTGAATATTGGTATAGGCAGTATTTACTATTTCAGAATTACAGATTTCACAAATACCTTTCCAGTTAATTGTTACCGAATCCCCGAAAGAGAGGTACGAATCCCCTGAAACCACTGTCCATCTCAGAGTTCCATTGTCTTCTTTTAAATCAAGCTCAGTTCCAGCCAGAGCACCGGTTGAAATAACCCCGTTACCATCAATGAATTTGATTCCATCGGGAATAGAATCAAAAATATCAATATTGAATGCTGCATCCAGATGACTGCTCCATCCCTTGATACGCGCCCCGGTATCCTTTCCTGATTTCACACCTGCATATCCAGACCGTATAGAGAACCCTCTTTGACTTACATTGGGCATCAGAGCCGCCGTATCACCTGCCCAGAGGCGAATTGTATCTTCCGCCAATTCTATTTTGTAATCAAATGGTTCCTTCGGATAACCACTGTAGGTAAAGCCCTGAGAGCTGCCTATCTGTTTACCATCATCAAAGAAAGAGACGTACATTTGGTCCCAGTCCTGTTTAAACCGGAGTTCTATATATTTAGATCCGTTGTTACGAAGCACAATTGAAAACTCACCATAGTAAATAGGAGTAGCAGTACCACCAATGGTCCCATTTGTACCGTATGAATATTTGTAAACCATTACAGAATTGTTTTTGTCGTATGAAATTTCATCATTTTTGATACTTAGTTTTCCGTTACCAGCCACATCGATCCATTTGTCAGGATTGGTTGCATCGGTAATGATGCTTCCATGTGTCTGCTTATATGCTATGGTATAATTGATGGTATCATCGACCTTGTAAACTTTCCGGTCTGCAGTTTTATACATTGTAGTAGGTTCTGGCGGCGGAGGAGGAACAGGATCACAGGTAATTATGACTTGTGCGCTGTCGTATACAGGTGATTCCTTGTCTGCTGAGATCCATGCCCTGGTCATGATATTTTTCTTCTGCATTGGACAAGTACCATCCGCTTTCATTAAATATCGGATGGTACCTTTCTGCTTTACCTGTAACTTGGGAATGGTCCAGGTAATGACGTTTCCTATTATTTTAGGTTCGACTCCCAAAGGAGGTTTTCCCTCAAAACGCACAAAAACAAATCCCGCTGGCACAGTATCCCTGATAATTACATTTTCCACATCACGCCCTGGAAGCGGCCCATCACCCGCAACCCTTCTCCAGGTGTATCCATCCCACTCCTCAACCAGTATATTATCTATGGTTTTAGATGCTTCTGAACATTCCTTAGGATTGTGTCTGGTAACCTTAATATTGGGATTATCCGGATCAGTCCAGTCATTTGTAATCGGCAAACCTCTGTAATCATTAGAAGCATCCATAGCATCGCTGTTAAAAGACCAATCATCACTCCAATTCACTGAAGAATACTTACTATTATTAAGCACCCACACCAACCTGAGTGGGTCTTTGCCTCCCCGGTGGATCATGTCGGAATTTCCCCGGTACCAATCCAGATGATAATTGGTAGTAGTAAGTTTTACCGGGCGGTTCGGGTCATTAACATCTGAAAACTGCAGTACAATTCTCTGGTTCCATTTTCCCCTTTGATCAAAGCCTTCGGTGATTCTTTGGTGAATTACTTTTACAGAATCGGCACTGACACCCTCAAAAATATGTTTATTCAATACCCATCCAGTAGCACACCCATCGGTACCCTGATAACAGGTGTTTCCAGCATCAAAAAGAAAATATGACACCCTGTAATTGCCATAATCAATATAAGCTTCATCGGCATCATGAAAAAGGCGGAAACGCATTTTATATTCCGCACTATCTGCTTTAAGCGGCTCGGTGGAGTAGGAGAAATGAACTCCTGGTCTGCCGCCATTGATCCATCCGGCTTCTGAAGTGTTTTCAAAGTTCAGGTTTACTTCGATCTCATTTCCCGGATTGACTGCATTATTGGAAAGTTTCTTGTCGATAACCAGGGCACGTTTTGCAATATCCAGGTAATTGCGTTCCATCACCGGTGTGATATTATTAGGGTATTCATTGGAGGTCCATCCAGTGCCGTTGGAGCAGGTAATCGATACCCGGTTTCTGTACTGCTGCTGTGAAGCCCTGTTTACTTTTACAGTCAGCTTAACCTGTCCTTTTGTGGTAGAAAGATCGGTTTTTGATTTAACCCCTGGAACAGATTGGATTTTCCATCGCACAGAATTGGTGGCAGCATCATAAGCTCCGCCACCGGTACTTGAAATGTAAACGAAATCATTGTGTAAAGTATCTATGATAACAACATCTTTGGCATCCAGAGATCCATAGTTGCGATAATCGATTGTGTAGGAAACCGTATCACCCTCAAAAGCGAAAGTCTTATCTATAGACAAGTACACTTTCATATTTGCAGTAGGCTTGATTTCCAATGGAGAATGATAATTTCCTGAAAGCACCAGAAGCCCCAGCATCCTGAACCATCCATGAAAGTACTTTGGGACACTTCCCAAGTACCGCTCTTCATTTTCTGAATCCCACTTGACTTCAAGGCACCTGTAAAGCTCTGCCATGAGGTCGTGGTGCTGTGAAACGACTGCTGCAGGAGATCCCGCTCCCGGAACCCAGTTCAGGGCAAATTCGCCTAATGGCTCTCCTATGGGTGAGTACCAATATTTTAGGATCTCAGGTCCCCAGTATCCGATGGTTTTATCTCCCCCCACATTCTTGGTACATTCATTGTTCCATGGGTCCTGACGCTGGTCCCACAGAAAGCGGGCATATCGTTTACCGATGTCCAGTTCAAAAGTGTTTTTTTGGTCTTTTTTTATCTGATGAGTTTTGGGATCCCAGGTGTATGATGGATTACCGTGCCAAACTTCATTTAAAATTGTTCTCCAGGAACAGCGGAAATCCTCACCATCAGAAAAGGTAGAAAATGTTGGTACATTATCAGCAGAAAGCTCCACCCATCCTGCCATTGGAATCATTTTTTCATTATCCAACATTTTTCCCATGAGCCAGTCCGAAGATGCTTCAGC
>CAYYNL010000246.1:0-5354 GCA_964472925.1 uncultured Fibrobacter sp.
CTGAATTATGCACACAAAATATCTAAGGGCCTGTTATTTCGAAATGATTTAACAGGCCCTTTTTTTTGATCAATAATAATGATTGGTAGAGGTAATTTTTTTGACAATCTCGGCACTCTTTTGAAGTTTATAAAGATCACTATTTGAGAGTGGAATATTTACAATCTTTTCCACACCGTCTTTACCAATCATTACTGGTACACCTGTGCATGTATCATAAATGCCATATTCTCCTTCCAGAAGCACCGAACATGGGAGAATCCTCTTTTGATCCCTGATAATACTCTCAATTACGACTACTACACTGGAAGCTGCTGCAAAGAATGCACTAGTGCCCATCAATTTTAAAATTTCACCGCCGTAGTTTCTAGTCCTTTGCACTGATTCTGAAATAGAATTATCATCAAGGAAGTTAGTAATGGGTACACCATTAACTGAAGAACAATCATAAATTGGTACCATCTCATCACCATGACTCCCCAGTACCAAAGTCCTTATGTCTTTGGTACTACAGTTAATTAATTCGGCAAGAGTGCTTTGAAATCGAACGCTGTCCAAAATGCCAGCCATGCCTAGAATATGATTCTTTGGAAATTTACACAATTTAAACATGGCATAAGTCATGGCATCCAATGGATTGGTTACCATTATCACAATACTATCTGGTGCATAAGTTCTGATTACACCAGCAATAGATTCGATTACCTGATAATTGGTGATGAAAAGATCATCACGACTCATACCCGGCTTGCGGGGTGATCCCGCCAGTATTACACATACATCTGCACCTGAGATTTCCTCAGGATCCGAAGAGCCAATAACGGATACATCGGCACAAAAAACCGAAAGAGAATGCTTAATGTCCAATGCTTTCCCTATAGCAATTCCCTGACGATCTGTAGTGTCCAATAAAATAATGTCTCCGAGTTCCTTAATTGCGCATAGAAAAGCTGCTGTACCACCAACGTTTCCAGCCCCAAAGAATGCAATTTTTTTTCTGCTCATCAACATCCCCTGTTTTTAAAAGTGATCTGTTGAAAAAAGTTAATACTTAAAAGAATGAAAAGAGAAAAAGAGAGAATGAAAGAATTGTAAAGAAGAAGATGATGAAATGTATTTTTAAATAATCGATTGAGAAAAAAATGCTTGTGATCAAGGATTTCACAGTCTATGTTCTGATACAGCTCTAATTTGAGATCAATCAAATAGCTGATCAAAAATAGCCATGTATAAAATAATAAACTTTTTTGAAAAATTGAATCACGAAATGAAAATCATGGTCTATGATAAGGATAAGATATGAAGAAAATTCAGAAAATCCGAAGATTTGTAATGGGATCAATGATATCCAGTATGTTTCTGATTTCATTCTCCCAAGCTGAGGGCAATGATGATTCATTACTTTTTACAATCGCTTTAAATGATGATACTACCAGCATTTATGGCTGTCAATGGAACGACCGGGTTAAGGCCAGTCTTGCAGGCCCTGTGTTAATGGAAAACGGTTCATTACTATTCTTTTCTCAGAAAGGGTATGTTTTATATCGGCAGGATGGCAAACTGATCGATTCGCATACCTTGTTTAAAATGAATAAAGGATCTTCTCAACCTTACAAACTTGCTTATCCATTGGATAGTACCACCATGCTTTATTACCGTGAAGTAAAAGACGGACCGGTAGAAGTTTTCCAAAAAAAACTATTCAAAAAAGAACTGAAACAGATTTCGGATGACAGTTACAAAATCTATTCAGAAATTAATCGAAGTGTACTTTTTAACATCGCCAGCCATAGCATTACCGATGAAATGAGTACAAAATCTTTTCTTTTACCACATTTGTTAGGCTACACTTCGCTTGAAAATGGTATAAAGTGGTGGACTACAGATATCATGTATTCTTTTTCATCTCCGATAATCTCGGAGCAGAATGGTAAATACCTTTCATTTTTTCCAGGACTTAAAAGCGACCAGCCCTGCGATGTAAAACGTCATCTAATTGAACCACTGGGAGTGTTTCAAACCGATGGGCGTTGGTTTTATTATGGTTTGTATTCTTCACGCGGAAACAAAGAGGATGAATACTATCAATCACTTGTTTTGTGTGATCAAGCCGGAAACATACTTTCCAGCAACCGGTTGCTCAAGCAGGAAATAACCGATGCAGTTCTTACCTATAACAAAGAACAAAACACCAATTATACAGTGAGACGGGCTGGAAAACATGTATTTGTTCCAACTGTTGACAGGGGTGGTTTTTTGTATTATGGAATCATGAATTTCGAATCCAAAATCATAGAGGTATATAAGAGAATTCACAGGCATTATGTTCCGGTTTTGACTAAAATTAATCTGGAAGAAAAGTTTAAACACGAAGGAAATATCGCGTTCTCTCCCATTAAACTGGAATGTGGATCATTAGCTAACAGAGGTGTTCGGCCAGAGGTGATTTTATTAAATGGAGAAGATGTAAATTTTCTTGATAACGAGCAGACCGTCCGTCAAGGTTTTTTTGTTACAGTACATCGATTTACTGACGATAATCTCCATACAAGATTGAAAAGAATACCCAATTCATTGCCGGATCACATAAAAGCCATGCAGGATTCGATTGCAAAGCAGAACACATCCTGGTGTCCATATGCAATCGTTCTTAATCAGGATGGAAAAGGGGAAATATCCAGAATGTATTATGGCTTTGGTGATGTGATCATGTGCGCCCGTGTGGTAGAGGTTACCCAAACCGATGAAGTCTTTATAAGGGTTGATCTTGACAATTGGGCTGAGATGATAGTTTTTTCCAAGACAGGAAAGTACATTTGTCGATTCATTTTTAATCGACAATCTTTTGATAAAAGAAAGGATCTGGTAGTGATCTCGGAAAAAAGAGAGATTGTGGAGAGAGATTTTGAATCAGATCGTAGTGGGAAAACTTACTATAGCTGGGAGTTAAGGTAGCAAATGCGAATCGGCTTTGATGCCAAAAGAGCATTTTTTAATAAAACCGGTCTGGGTAATTACAGCCGTTCAGTAATTTACGGATTAGCAGAGTATTTTCCGCATAATTATTATTATCTATACTCTCCCAGACAAGTGAATACTAATATATTCTCTGACTTTACTAATTGTTTCATCTCAGGACCCTCTGGCCTTATTTATAAAAGCTTGCCTTCTATATGGCGAACTTTCGGTCTGGCTGAGCAACTTAAAAAAGAAAAAATCGAAGTCTATCATGGGTTAACCAATGAGCTCCCTGCCGGTATCGAAAAAACTTCCATTTTTTCAGTTGTAACTATAGCCGATCTGATTTTTATGACCCGCCCTGAATTGTACAAACCTATCGACCGTATGATTTACAACAAAAAAGTGAACTATGCGGTAAAAACTGCACAGAGAATCATTACTATAAGTAAAAAGACTGCTGAAGACCTGATAAGCCTTCTATCAGTTGATGAGTCCAAAATAAGAATTGTCTATCCAGGATGTAACAGAATATTTTGGAATCGCATTGATTCTGCAAAGCGAGCCGAGGTAATCAGAAAATATGGAGTTCCTGACGAATTTATATTATCTGTGGGTACTATTGAAGAACGTAAAAATGTACTTGCTATTGTGAAAGCTCTTTACGAAAACAAAATTGATTTACCTCTGGTGGTGATCGGAAGAGCTACTGCTTATCTGGAGCAGATAAAAAGCTATATAGAAGAAAATAAAATCCGGGATGTCTATTTCCTTCACGATGTCACCATGAATGACCTTCCATGCTTTTATCAACAGGCCAAAGTATTTGTTTATCCCTCGTTTTATGAGGGGTTTGGTATACCAATTCTGGAAGCTTTGATTTCAGAGACACCGGTCATAACAACTAAAGGTGGATGCTTTGCAGAAGCAGGTGGGGAGGGATCGGTCTATATAGATCCTCAGAATACCGAAGAACTTGCCGGGGCTCTGCGATCGATTTTACATGACAAAGAACAAAGAAACAGAATGATTGATGCAGGCTTGAGACATGCCCAGAAATTTAAGGATGAGAGTATTGCTAAGGCCTACATGGAAGTGTACCAAGCAGGGTAGGGGACGCAGGGTAGGGGACGGACTATCTTTTTTCTCCTTTAATACAATAAAACAGACAGCTCTTATCTGGTCGTTTTTAGCTATTCAGGTTTGAATACGGATTTCAATACAAAAAAGAAGTATTTAATTTCTTTATTAGATTTGGGCTATTTTACCTTAACTGCAATTAAGAACTGGTTTAGATGTGGTGCATCTAATTGATGAAAAGGCGGGCTTGCACAAGGCAAAAACATAAAGGAAGCAATTTCTATTCTATACTTCTACTATACATGAGAATGTTATTTATACCGGAATAGCTACGTTTATAACAGCTCCTTTCTGAACAAGAACAGCAATGGGAGGAATAGTTGTACCAAGAAACTCAGCAATAACCGAAAACGGAATAAACTCCCGAATGTGTAAACGATAACAGAAATCTGCACGTGCTTTAGCACGCGTATTATTTCTTCCTCTTCTTTTTAATTCGTTCATGGATATTCCATACTCCTGACAAATTTTATCTGCAATTGTCTTTAGCACATAAGGATAGTCTGCTTTACGATGATTCCGATGAATGATTTCTTTGTGTAAATTCATTATTTTGTTAACAAATTCAGGATCACCAATTACTGTTGGCCATCCTTTACAGGAGCCATTTATCTCTGTTGCTTCTATATTCGAGAGCTGCCCAGCAGTTTCTGTGTTTTCACCACAGCTTTGGATCAGAAATTCAATGTATGATTTTAGCGCTGTTTCTTCGTTTTCACCAAAGCGGCGAAGGCATTCCTCTCGTTTCTGGAATTTTTTCCCTGCTGCCTCTTTATCTCCCAATAAAAAACCGTGTCCACACCAAGTATAATTTTTGAGCTGTTCAAGGGATTTGACAATTCCAGCACGTAAAGGGTTGAGGTTTATGTATTTAACCAGTTGCACCGCATAATCCTGATCCTGAACTAGAGATGATTTGAACCGACTTCGGAATAGGGGACCTCGCTTATTATGTCTTTTATTGTAATAAGTTGCATATCCTCCGTTAAGACCGCGCATAAGTTTGCACATGCGTTTTTCACTGGTTCTCAAGAATAAATGATAGTGATTGTCCATTAATGCCCAAGTATAGCAAATAAATCCACTTTTGGAAAGTCCTTTTTCAAAACGGGAAAGAAATTCCAATCTGTCTTGATCATCAACAAAAAGAGGTTTTTCATCAATAGAATGAGCCATGATATGAACTAGAGAACCGGGTGATTCCAAGCGAATCATGCGGGGCATAGTAAATGTCTCCCTAAAATGGTGTAGACTAT
>CAYYNL010000247.1:0-5264 GCA_964472925.1 uncultured Fibrobacter sp.
ATGTTCCTTTTCAAATTGTCCCTGAGGCCAAGCTGCTTTACAATCCTCAGATGAAAAGTGCCTATAATTTTGTTCCTGGAGTGATGGGAATGATTCTTATGCTTATATGTGCCATGATGACATCAATTTCTATTGCACGGGAAAAAGAAAAAGGTACCATGGAGGTATTGCTAGTATCGCCAATGAAACCACTGGTGATTATACTGGCCAAGGCAGTTCCATATCTTGCCTTATCACTAGTTAATTTGACGACAATATTGCTGTTTTCAGTGTTTGTACTGAAAGTACCTGTTGCCGGAAGTCTGGTAGTTCTTATAAGCTTATCAGTATTATTTATTTTTGTATGTCTTGCACTTGGTCTGCTGATATCTACAATGGTAAATACACAACTGGTTGCGTTGCTGATTTCCGGTATGGCATTGATGGCACCAATAATACTGCTTTCAGGTATGATTTTTCCAGTAGAAAATATGCCAATATTTTTGAGAATCCCTGCAGAGGTGATTCCGGCACGATGGTTTATTATTGCAAATAAGAAAGTAATGATAAAAGGTCTGGGCTTCGAGTCTATTTCCAAGGAATTGTTGATACTGGGCAGTATGGCTTTGTTAATTATAACACTGAGCTTGAAAAAATTCAAAAACCGGCTTGAATAGTTCTGCATTGTAGAGGCAGTCATGTTGAAATTTTTATTGGAAAAAGAGATAAAACAGCTTCGTCGGAACAAGTTTTTACCGAGATTTGTTATTGCACTGCCTTTTATGGCTCTTCTGGTTTTACCGCTTGCCGCAAATTTCGAAGTTAAAAATATAAATCTCAGTATAGTAGATAACGATCGAAGTGACTATTCCAAACGCTTAATTCATAAAATCGTTTCATCAGGCTACTTTAGATTGACCAATTACTCTTCGACTTACAAGGAAGCATTGCGTGCAGTAGAGTTAGACTATGCAGATATTATTCTTGAAATCCCGAACAATTTTGAAACTGACCTTGTAAATGGAAAAGCTGCACGTGTAATGGGCTCTGCAAACACTGTTAATGGAACCAAAGGCGGGCTTGGAAGTTCTTATCTTTTAAATACTATCAATGATTTCAGCAGTGATATTCGTATTGAGTGGTTGTCTCAATCAGAAAATACTCAAATACCTTCCATCTCCATTCTCCCAGTTTACCGGTATAATCCTCTGCTACGGTATCCGGTTTTTATGGTTCCTGCTATAATGGTTATGATGATGACTATGATATGTGGATTTTTACCTGCGCTCAATATTGTCAGTGAAAAAGAGAATGGTACAATAGAACAGATCAATGTGACACCTGTAAAACGGTTTACCTTTATATTGGCAAAATTAATTCCATACTGGGTAATCGGATTTGTTGTTCTGACAGTCTGTTTCGGGGTCGCATTATTTGTATATGGTTTGGTTCCTAAAGGAAACATATTGACAATTTACCTTTTCGCTTCCATTTTTGTTCTTGCATTTTCTGGCTTAGGTCTGACAATTTCCAACTTTGCCACGACAGTTCAGCAGGCGATGTTTCTGATGTTTTTCTTTGTGATGACCTTTATTTTCCTGAGTGGGCTTTACACTCCAGTAGCCAATATGCCTGATTGGGCTCAGACAATCAGTGTTTTCAGCCCTCTTAAATATTTCATTCAGGTAATGAGGTCAGTTTATTTGAAAGGTAGTGGTTTTAGAGAACTTACTGTGCAGTTTTACGCTCTGTGTTGTTTCGCGATTTTTTTTAATATGCTTGCGGTATTTACATATAGGAAAAGTGTTTAGGTGGCATTAAGTATTTGTTCCTGTAAATCTTTTGCTACCACCTTTCCTTTGGGACCAACCATATAAGCCATAGGTATGGAAAAATAACCCATTCCACACCCCACATCGGCAACATTATACCCCTCACAAATTAATGGTGAAAGTATCTTATATGGATTTTGGAATATATTCCTGAAAAAGTTATCAAAGGACCAGCATAGCCAGCAACCTGACTTTTATGAATTGATAATCTGTTTGATATTGAAAACATATTTCCTCCCTATTAACAGTTTAATTTTTTTCGGCCATTCTATTTTCATTCAATACAGGAAAAATCTTTAGTAATTCCATTAATGATACTGCAATAATTCCACTAAACAACGCTGTAAACAAGTCGTTAAGTGAGACCGATCCAAATTGAAAAAGTCTTTTAAAGAAAGGAATTATCATAATAATACTCATGGTTGATATTGTTCCGAATAAAACCCACTTAAAAGCTTCGTTTTTCTGTTTAAGCATTCTGAAACCGGATCCGGTTAAAGATCTGTTGGAAAGAATCATACCCAAATTACAAACCACCAGTGTTAGAAAAGCCAGAGCCCTTGCCGATTCAGCAGGATGATCATTTTTAATAAACATGTAAACTCCTATAGTAACAATAAGTGACAAACCACCCTGTATAACACATTTAAGAACTGTTGACCAGTTAAAAAGTCTGGCATTGATACCTCGTGGTTTACGATTCATCACATTACTTTCATCTCTGTCTGCTTCAAAAATCAGAGTACAGGCAGGGTCTATTATTAGTTCAAGAAAAACTATATGAACTGGAAAAAGTATCAGTGGCCATTTCAGCAATACCGGTATCAGAGAAATTCCAGCAACAGGAATGTGAACTGAAAGTATATACATCATAGCCTTTTTCAAATTGTCGTAGATACGCCGTCCCATGCGTACAGCTGTAACGATCGAATTAAAATCATCATCAAGAAGAACTAATGATGCAGCTTCACGAGCTACATCGGTACCACGACCTCCCATGGCAATGCCAATATGAGCTGCTTTCAAAGCAGGAGCGTCATTTACTCCATCACCAGTCATGGCAACAATTTCATTATTGTTTTTCAATGCTTTTACTATTCGTAATTTCTGTTCCGGAATCATCCTTGCAAACACATTAATATTTTTTATTCTCTCTTCCAACAGACTGTCTGTCATATTTTCAATTTCTGAACCGGTAAGATAGTTTTCAGGATTATTAAGTCCAATCTGTCTGGCAATACTTATGGCAGTGCCAGGATAATCTCCAGTAATCATAATAGTTCTGATACCAGCCCTGTAACACTCCTCTATTGCACTTTTTACATTCGGCCTTACAGGATCTTCCAGCCCTAAAAGTCCTACAAATTTAAAATGAAAATCGTGTTGATTATCCGGAAGTTCAACTTTTTTATACCTTGCCTGGGCCACACCTATAACCCTCTTACCCTGTTTGCTTAACAGATCAATCTTATCTTCAAGCCATTTTATTTTATCACTGGTGAAATGGCACAGATCTGCAATGGCTTCGGGAGCTCCTTTAGCAGCTATGACAAGTTCTTCTCCGGAAGCCGATGTCCAAACCCTTGACATAGCAAGTAATTCCCTGCTTAGAGGATATTCTCTCTGAAAGATCCAGGATGAATGAAGATGTTCTGTTCGAGCAAGCGCTTTTTCACCCAGCTCTTTCATCGCCTTCTCCATCGGATCAAATGGATCTGCAGGGCTTGCAAGAATACTGTATTCGACAACTTCATGAAAATCTTCAGGCATTTTTCCATTTTTCGAATTTACCTGAAAAATCTTTTCACCCGCAATTATATCTGTAACTGTCATTTTATTCATGGTTAAAGTACCGGTTTTATCAACACATAATACAGATGCAGAACCCAGAGTCTCAATTGCCGGTACCCTACGGGTAAGCACACGATTTTGAGATATTCTCCATGCACCAAGGGCCAGAAAAACTGTCAGAACTACTGGAAACTCTTCAGGAAGCATAGCCATTGCAAGCGACAAACCGGCAAGGAAACCATCAAGCAGATTTCCTCTGGTCAAATAGAATGCAACAATAACCATTAAACAAAGGGCACCACCGCTGATAGCAAAAATACGAACCAATTTACCAGTCTGAACCTGAAGCGGCGTACGTTCATCTTCAATAGATTGAAGTGCTTTCCCAATTTTTCCCAGCTCTGTATTTACACCAATCGATTTGACAATTCCCACTGCTTGTCCGGAAATAACCAGTGTTCCAGAAAAGGCATAAGGAGAGAGAGCCCCACCTGGTTTACCAATTGATATGCTGATATCCTCGGCATATGCTTTTCTTACAGGAACCGATTCACCAGTAAGCAGGGATTCATCGACCGAGAAATTTACAGCATGAATCAATACACAATCTGCCGGAACTCGATCACCTTCCGATAACAGAATAACATCACCGCAAACAACTTCTCGTCCTGGAATACGTATTTTCTCCCCATCTCTTATTACAAATGCTCTTGGGCTTGACAGATCTTTCAATGCCTCCAGAGCCCTTTCGGTCTTTCTTTCCTGATAAAAAGTTATACCTATAACAAGAAATACAAATCCCAGTAACATCGCAGCTTCCTGAAATTCTCCTGAAAGAAGGTATAATGCACCACAAGCTAACAACAGAAGAAACATGGGTTCTTTAAGTACCCCTAACAAAATATCAAAAGATTTCTTCTTTCCCTGAGTGGGCAACTCGTTAAAACCATCAATTTGCCTCTGTTTAGCCACTTCGGCCTGTGTCATACCTGTAAGTTTTTCAAATGATAAGCTGCCCATATCAGCTCCCTTTCACTTTTTAATTAGTTTGTTCTAACTAATTTAATTGTTATAAAAAAATGCCTGTGCCGCTTTACAGCCCAAGGTGCTTAATCACTTTATTGAGAAGAACCACTATCTGTTTAAGTTCCTCTTCATTCAAAACTGATTCGAAATTCTTTGCATATCCCTGGTGAATCTTATCGTGCAAGTCAGAAATTTTAATGCCTTTATCGGTAAGATGTACATACCAGATCCTCCGGTCTTCAGAAGACGGTATTTTCCGGATATATCCCAGTTTTTCCAACTTATCCAATGCATTTGTGGCAGTCGGTTTAGCAACTTCCATATACTTTGCCAAATCACTAACAGTAGGTGGATTCTTAAAATGGCTAATGGCATCAAGGTAGTGAATCTGAGTTACTGAAAGATTTGAAAATGCACTTTCCTGTGTGATCTTATCCTCATGATCCTGCATACTTTTTGAGAGCCGCTCTATTAATTCAGCCAGGTTATACATAAACACTCTTTTGATTAGTTTGTGCTAACTAATTTACTATATTCTGGTATCGATGTTAAAATATTTTGTAAAAATCCCTTGGCTCTGCTCATTCTCATCCGGTTGAGGGCTGTTGTGGGCTAAAGAAAGATCAACCATGGCAG
>CAYYNL010000248.1:0-5067 GCA_964472925.1 uncultured Fibrobacter sp.
AGACATCTGGCTCCACTGGCTTAGCCAGTGGTTTCCTGAAAGCCAGAAATAAATTATTACTTTAACCTAAATCATAGAATCCTTTTAAGAAATGCGGTTCACACCAAACAATCCTGCCAATCGTATTTAGGAAGTTATTGGGCTCCTGACAACACCTGAGCTATAAGAGTTATGAGAAAATGATGATCGAGCATCAAAAAGAAAATCTGGTTATAGGATTAATCTCCGACACCCACGGACTTTTTCGTTCAGAGATAAACTCCATTTTTGCAGGAGTAAATTACATTTTACATGCTGGAGATATCGGAGACAGAGCTGTTCTTGATCATCTTGAAAAAATTGCACCAGTATTAGCAGTACCAGGCAATAACGACTCCCGCGTAAAATTTACCGATATTTATGATACCGCAATATTTAAAACCGCCTGTGTTTCCATCTATATCATTCATGATATAGGAAATCTTGATCTTGATCCTCTCAAAGCCGGCTTTAATGCGGTAGTCTATGGCCACACGCATATTGCAGCGATTCACAACAGATACGGTAGTCTTTTTATAAATCCTGGAAGTGCAGGCCCCCGAAGATTTTCTCTTCCGGTAACTGTAGGTAAGCTGAGCATATCAGGTGATAAGCTGGAAGCCAGTATAATAAATTTGAATTTGGATAATCAACAGTAGACAAGGTAAAATTCCAAATCACAATATTCTAAAAATCTAAACAGGAGAGAAATGTGGGGAAATTCAAAATTCGAAACAGGAATGGGGAGTAAGAAAATCCGAAATTCGAAACAGGAATAGAATTGAAAATCCGAAAGAGGCATGGGATCTTTTGGGAATTTGATAATTGCTTTATTAAAATCTGTTTAAGAATTGAAATTTGTGATTTAGAATTATCAGTCAAATGCTTACAGTTTGTAACGTTAGTTAACTATAGGAAATTGCTGAATAGTTACTCTGTTTTTTTTCATTTTACTGAGAAGGTGTGCTTCGCAATATGAGAGCTACCGAGTCTTTTGCAGAAACAGTGTTGTTGGAAATACTTGTTATAATAAGTGATGAACTGATACTATTTACATGAGCGGCATATCCGGTCATGCAATATTTGGCACTTTTTCCTTTTTCTTTATGATAAACAGCAAAAACATCACCGACTCTTATACCTTCAGTTTCACCCTTATCAATTATCAGAGTCTGAAAAAGAAAAGGACTGGCAGAGGTCTCGACACGTTCAAATACTTCAGCATTAACAGGCTTTTCCGCCTTACTGAATTTATAAACACCCTTTAATGTGGCATTGTCAATTTTTGCTGCCCTTTCTCCACCTCTTATCACCTCTGACATTTCTATAAGTCTGGCAGATATTTTCCTGTCTTCCACCTTGTTTACAATAGCCTTGCCGTTTTTTTTGACCAGATTAGCAATGGAATTTCTGAATCGCACAAATCTAATCGATGAATACAGATCTACAGTATCACCTGGAACAAAATTAACTCCTTTACATGGTCGTATACTGATAATATCAAAAAGCTGATATGATTCTTTCTGATACGGCTTTTCTACAACTGCATCTCCGGGATACGTATTTCCCAGGGAATCTTTTTTTGTCCATAAAAAAGGTACCGACGAGAAAAAATGACTGCTAAGATAAAATTTGCCTTTAATATCAGGTGAATCTTCTGTTAAGCAATACTTTGAAGATACCTGCCTGTGCCTGTTTTTTCTGCTTTCTTCTGAAGCTGAATCATTTGTAATGGTGATATTGTCCTTATTTAATGCACCGGAAATCAAAAGCCGATCGCCGGGATAAATAAGGTCAGGATTTTTTATATGGGGGTTACCTTCCCAAAGAAATGGCCATTCGAAAGGATCGCCGGTAAACTCGAAGGCCAGATCCCAGAAAGTATCACCATCTTTGACCACATAGGTAACCACCTGATCGGAAGTATCTGCATTCTGAAGGGATACCTGCAAGGAATCAGTGAAAGCGTTTAAAGCGCATAACAGCAATAAACCGGAATAGAACGGAGGTATCCGGTTCCTAAAAAAGCCTTTATCAGGCAAACCACAGATGCGTTTCTTAGCAGAGAACGATTGCATTATGAATGTACCATTACTAATTTAAACAGACCTTTTCCATATTTAAGGAGTATATCATGGAGAAAAAAGAATTACCAGCATCAATTACTGAAATCCCTGGAGGAATCACTGCGGCATCAGGATTTAAGGCTGCAGGGATAAAGGCAGGGATAAAACAGACAGGAAAACCAGACCTGGCACTATTATTCAGCGAAAAGCCCTGCACTGCGGCAGGCACTTTCACCACAAATGCAATCCGGGCTTCAAGCGTAGACTGGTGTGAAAAGATCCTTCCTTCTTCAAAGATCCATGCCATAATCTGCAACAGCGGCTGTGCCAACGCCTGTACAGGAGACAGAGGACGAATGGATACAGAGTTGATGGCGAAACTTGCTGGTGATACTCTGGGAGTAAAAAAGGAGTCGGTTCTGGTGGCATCCACCGGGGTTATCGGTAAACCTCTTCCCATGGAAAAAATTCAAACTGCCTTACCCGAGCTGTCAAAGGGACTCTCCTCTGAAGGAGGCAGAAATTTTGCAACTGCTATTATGACCACTGATACCAAAGAGAAACAGTCTGCAGTCAGAGTTGAAACTTCCCAGGGTGTATTTTTCATGGGTGGAACAACCAAAGGTTCCGGCATGATTCATCCCAACATGGCAACGATGCTTGCCTTTATCTGTACCGATGTCCGGATCGGACCTGAATTGCTGAATAAAACAGTCAAGCAGACCGTAAATCGTACATTCAATAATCTCACTGTTGACGGTGACACATCCACCAATGATATGGTGTTAGTGCTGGCCAATGGAGCATCACCGGTAAATATCTCCTCAGAATCGGATCTGCTGCTGTTTGAAAAGGCTCTTTACATCGTTTGCAATGATTTGTGTAAACAGATTGCAGCTGACGGTGAAGGAGCTACCAAGCGGGTGGAGATCAATGTAACTGGAGCCCAAAATGAAACAGATGCAAAGCTTGCTGCAAAGGCGGTAGCCAACTCCAATCTGACAAAGTGTGCCCTTTTCGGTAATGATCCTAACTGGGGAAGAATTGCCTGTGCAGTTGGGTATTCCGGTGCGCAATTTTCTAAAGAGAAAATGACCATATATCTTTGTAAGGTGCCGGTATTTAAAAATATGCAGCCAGCACCCTTTGATGAATCCAGCCTTCATAATCTCCTTAAAGCCAAAGTAGTAACTATAGACATTGATCTGGGATTGGGTAGTTTTTCTGCGGTAGCGCACACCTGTGATTTCAGCTATGATTATGTTAAGATAAACGCTGAATATCGCACCTGATAAACAGAATTGGAGTGAAAACTTACCTTTTTGGCAATTTCATTCCAATTTTGAATATTCCAGACATTATTGAGGCTCATAAATCGGACAGAGTATGGTGTTAACCATTGGCACTTCAATTGCCTTATCCTTAGCACCATGAAATCATCACCTAACTTTGTCCGGTACCCCAATACAACAGAAAAGTTTTACTACCATGCTAACAGGATTAGAGAATACCAGATCCGATTCTGCCTTTCTTTAATCCTTACTTTAGCCCTGGTGCTTCTTTCATCCCAGATTCAGGACCGGTTTAATCTTAATGAGCTGGCATTTGCCGGAGACAAATGGGTATTACTTGGATTGGGCACAATAGTGTATGTCTTTGGCGGATGGCCATTTTTCAATGGGTGTTTTAAAGAGATTGCTATTTCCAATATCGGAGCAATGACCCTCGCTGCTATCGCCATTTCAATTGCTTTCTTTTACAGTGTGGCTGCTATTATTACTTGCCAATCTGATCCTGTTCTCTTCGAAATGGGAATCATAGTTACTTTGATGCTGGCTGGGCAGATAGTTGAAATTAACAGTATAACTGCTTCATCGAAATCGATGCACAAAATGCATAAATCACTTCCCGACAGTGTTCACCTGCTTAATAAGAGAAATGAAATACTGGAAGTACCTCTGCAAAGCATAAAATGTAAAGATAAAATCGTGGTTAAACCGGGTGAGCAGATTCCTGCAGACGGGATGGTTTTGCAAGGAGAATCGATTGTAAATGAATCGGTACTAACCGGAGCAAGAAACCTGGTATTCAAAACCAAGGGGTCACAGGTCATTACCGGCTCTACAAATATCAGCGGTACTATTACAATCGAGGCTCAAGCCACCGGTGTTTATTCCTATTTATCCCAGATTACCCGACTGGTGGAAAATACACCGTTTATCAGGTCTCCATCCCAGAAGTGTGCAGAGAAGGCTGCCAATATTTTAACGATCATAACCATATCTGCTGTATTTTCCATTTTTTTTATCTGGAAAGTAGTTCTTAAACAGGACCTGGTTTTCTCTCTGGAAAGAATAATAGCAGTGCTGATCATGGTCAATCCAAATATCCTGGGACTTATAATTCCACTTGTCATGACAGCTTCGACCTCAATCTCTGCATCCAGAGGCATTCTGATAAAAAGCAGACACGCCTTTGAAGCAGCTCACAAGATTCGATCGGTTATATTCTATAAAACCGGTACTTTAACCGAGGGCAAATATGGCGTAACCGATATTGAAGTGTTTCACCCTGGTGTCAACCGCGATGAACTAATAAAGTATGCTGCATCGGTAGAGATCCGCTCGCAACATCCACTGGCTAAGGCAATTGTCCAGTTTTCAGAAGAAACATTTGAAGCAACCAAATTTTCTTATATCAATGGCAAAGGTGTATCTGCCCTGGTCGAAGGCCGTGATGTCAAGGTGGTAACGCCCAGCTATCTTCAGGAGAATAATATCCATCTGGATTCTTTTCATAGTACCCTCTTAAGAGAGGGTGGAAAAACCGTTGTCTATGTGCTGATTAACGATGAGCTTTACGGAGCAATATTTTTGACTGATACGATCAGGATGGAGTCCCGTGCAGCCATAAGGAGATTGAAGAAAATGGGGATAAAAACGGTGATGCTTACCGGGGATAATCGCAGAGTGGCTAAACACAT
>CAYYNL010000249.1:0-4957 GCA_964472925.1 uncultured Fibrobacter sp.
TACCCTTCAAAGAACTAAGCAAGTCTTTCGATCCCCGATTTTTGAGCGCTTACGTATATCTGTTACCAGATTAGGTAAACCTAGTGAATTTCGTTCAACCGGCTTGTCAAAGATAGTAAAAATTGTATGATTGCTGATATCACTTGTTACCAAAAATTTGTAACCATCAGGATTAATCCTAAAAATTTCCCAATTTATCACTGCATTTTCTGTTCCTATTTCTTCATTAAGTTCATTGATTGAAATTAGGGATATTTTTGACCATCCTTCAAATCCTACATCGACAATTTTATTGTAAGATAGCCCATTCACGGTACTAGTCCCTTTTATTTCATACTTGCCAGGAACAGAAAAATCTATTGCTATATTGATGTTTGTTAGTGAACTTCTTTTATGTAATATGGGAAAAGAGATCTCACTTCCATTTTTCCATTCTGGACCTATTCTACATTGTATGCCATTTTCTACAAAAGTTGGAGCTTTTCTAATAATATTATTTCCATATTTATCAACATAATCACTGGTAAATTCAATACTTCTTATTTTTGGAACACCTAAAATTATAGCTTTCTCTTTAGTATGCTCCTGATTAGTCCTCTTATACTGTGCTACTATTTCAAACTCGCCATACTCTCCCGGTTCAATTGTAGCATATATTGAATCATACTTTAAAAAATGATCTTCATAATCCTGCCACTTTATTATATAAGCATCTCCTTCCTTTCTAAATTTCATAAGCCCAGAGGGAATAGGAAAAAGCTGTTGAGATTTATCACGAGAACTATATATAACAACATTGCCTTTTGATCTTAACCTTATATCAACTTTTTTTCGGTCTTTTTCAAGAAGCCATTTCGTATTATCAGTTTCCATTGCTATACCAACAATACCATCACACCATACTTCATACACTCCATCTTCCGCATCAACCATTCCTAACCGCCGTGTCTCACCTTCAACAACTACACAACGAATCAATTGACTTCCCAAAAATTCATATACTAAACCAGTCCAGCGACCTGATGTCACCGATGTATCTACCAAAACTGCCCGATATCCACTGATTTGACTTTTATCTACAAATACTTTCCCATTATCCTCTGGTTTCGTTACTACCTGAAAATCTAACTTATCTCCCATCATAAAATCTTTATTGTATTCCAGAGCTCTTTTCTGTCGATGCAACAGTATTCCTGGCTCGCTGATATTTTTCAAAGTGTCAGTTTTAGTCCCATTATTACTTAAAGCATATACCTTCAAAATACTGCGCTCACCATCATCTATTATCTCACCTTCAATATCACCTCTCCTTTTTTCCTCATTAGTTAAGGAAAATATATCTTTCCCCTGAATTTATTTATTTGAAAATGTATCTTTTGCCCAAGGAAATTCCCTTAGCATTTCTTTAGTGAAATTGATATTATTTTCTCGGGAAAATCTTCTAAACTGCCTGGGATCATTTCGTGGTATACTTCCCACAAACATATCACCGCTTCCGTAGGCTAGACCTCTGCTTTTGTAAGGTTTCTTTATTTTGTAAATATCAATTATTGTATATCGATCATTTATCCAGAAAATATTTTTATTTTTAATAATTTCTTCAAAGCTTACGTCTTCATTGCTGTCAGTTATATATCCAATTATTCTCGAATTATTTTTGTTCAATATTTTTAGTTCAAGATTTTCCATGTGAAATATATTCATATTAATGTATTTTGCTATCCTACTAAAAACTTGATTTTTAATGTTTGATGTATCTATTTTGTCTATTCCTTCGTTGATCAAAATAGTTAATGTCCTCCCATCAATCAGTTGTGTATATACTCCGCAAAAATCTGCACAATATATAATCCAGTCATCTCCATTTTTCATATCTGAAAGATAAATTAATGTGTCACCATTTCTCATGCATGCGTTTGTATAAGTTATCCAATTATTCGCATAGTTTTTATTCGTGATATGGATTTCTTGTGGTTTTATGTTTTTATTTTTTATTGTATTACTATCAGGCCAGTACAAATTCATGTATGTAAGAACAGAGTCTTCATTTTTTGAAATAGCCAAATTTACTAAATCAATATTAATTGCCCTTTGAATACTATCGTATTTTGCAAAAAAATGTGGTTGAGCAAAAACATAATCATTCAGAATTAAAAAGTTAACGATAAAACCGATTAGTTTAATCACTTTCATGGTATTGGCACCTCTTCTTGTAGAATACATTCTCTTATTATTTTATTACCTTGCGCCATCCCTTTAATAGCCCATCTTTGAAGTTGTTTCCTAATAGGATTGACTATTTCATTTTTTTCTTCTAACTGCTCCAGCACACTTCTGGCACAACTTATCAAATCAGATCCAATTCCGATGATATCCTGTGCATATATGCTATACATTCTGTTATTAAAAAACAAGCAGCCTTCAGCATCTTGAAAAGCTGTTGCTTCCAAGCCAGGATTTGCATAAAACGCAAAATAAAACATTAGCATCTCTATTGCATTTTGTATTGAAACCACATTACCATTGTTATTCATGAAATATTCATCTCCAGGATGCATCGATCTAGTAGTATCTGGTAAAATGTGCTCCAATGATGATATCTTAATCGAAGTAGCAGATGGTTTCAGATGCTTCATATATGTTTCAATTCCACATAATCTTGTCATATTCTCAAGTAGTGCTGCATATTCAGCACACATACCCATTCGATAATTTTCAGTTTTACTTTTATTATCGCAAATAAGCCAAAGTTCTTTTAGTGACACCTTATTTGTTCCGCCGAAATAATTCATATATTTGGTTTGAAGGAAATCCCATAATCGCAAAGTAGCTTCATCTTTATTCACAACACCGGCAATATTGTTCAATAATAATTCGATCCTTTTTTCAGTTAGGTAGTTATCATAACCTCTTGTTGTTTTGGTTATTGGCTCATTAAATAGAACATATACGCGAGTTGAAGATCGACATGTACTTAACAGTTTTCCAGTCAAATCATCGAACATTGCCCATTCTATTGTCAACGAATCAATTATTTCAGGATAATTCGAAAGAATTTCATTACTTTTTAATAAGGGTGTTCTCACTAATCCAACATCATTGGAATTAATCGCACAATAAAATGTCAAATTGGGATCTACAGAATGACCGGTCAAAATATATTTACGACTTACTTCTGGCATTTTGAGATCAATTTTAAGTTCTACTACCTTCATAGCAGAATGAGATATTGGATAATTGATTCCTTTTTCAGGTATCCATTCTGGACCTAAACAAACTCTTCCATCACTAATGTAGTTTTTAGCTCCTATTCTAAGGACATTCGTTCCAACTGATGTTGTATGATCCGAAATAAACTCAATACTCTCAATCTTCGGAACACCTAAAATAATCGCTTTCTCTTTAGTATGCTCCTGATTAGTCCTCTTATACTGTGCTACTATTTCAAACTCGCCATACTCTCCCGGTTCAATTGTAGCATATATTGAATCATACTTTAAAAAATGATCTTCATAATCCTGCCACTTTATTATATAAGCATCTCCTTCCTTTCTAAATTTCATAAGCCCAGAGGGAATAGGAAAAAGCTGTTGAGATTTATCACGAGAACTATATATAACAACATTGCCTTTTGATCTTAACCTTATATCAACTTTTTTTCGGTCTTTTTCAAGAAGCCATTTCGTATTATCAGTTTCCATTGCTATACCAACAATACCATCACACCATACTTCATACACTCCATCTTCCGCATCAACCATTCCTAACCGCCGTGTCTCACCTTCAACAACTACACAACGAATCAATTGACTTCCCAAAAATTCATATACTAAACCAGTCCAGCCACCTGATGTCACTGATGTATCTACCAATACTGCCCGATATCCACTGCTTTGACTTTTATCTATAAATACTTTCCCACTATCCACTGATTTTGTTACTACCTGGAAATCTATCTTATCTCCCACCATGTAATCTTTATTGTATTCCAAAACCCTTTTCTGACGATGCAACAGTACTCCCGGCTCGCTGATATTTTTCAAAGTGTCAGTCTGTGAACTGTTATTACTTAATGCATATACTTTCAAGATACTACGTTCTCCACCATCAATTATCTTTCCTTCAATATCACTACTTCTTTTCTCCTCTTTAGCTAAGGGAAATGGAACATCTGTTTTTACAGGAGTTGTTGTCAATTTATTTACAGTCAACCGAACAGGAGATATTCCAATTTCAAATCTTTCTTTCCCTGCTTCCGGTATACCCTTAAGCCAGCATCCACTGCTGTTACTTGTGATCCTGGAAAGGAGTGGCCCATCAGACCTAAGAATTATTCGTGTTCCATCTCTACCAGTTAAAAAAGGAACCGTATCAAAAACAGCGACCTCTTTTCCCAATTTAGCACCATAAAGTTCAATATTCTGTGAAACTCTGAACATAACTCCAGTTCCAGACCTCTTACCGGAATAATCCGGTTTTTCCACTTCCCAATTGATACGAGAATATCCTTCATAAAAAGCATAATTCTTGCGTTTTGCATTTTTATTCCCATCAAAACAGGTTCCTCTATTAATCACCTCAACCGGATCAATAATCTCTACCCTGTTCTGCTCTAAAATAGCATTGTGGATATTCCTTAAGCGTATTATTCCATTTACCCCCGCTCCAATTGTTGTCCACTTCCCAACTACATTATCCATGAACTGCATATAATTTGTAAATATTCCCTGACTCTGTTCATTCTCATCCGGTTGAGGACTGTTGTGGGCTAAAGAAAGGTCCACCATGGCAGTGATAAGTAGCTTTAATTTTGCAGAATCCGGAAGGGCGGCGATCGAATCAGTGTTCAATGGATCTGTTGTCCCAGAAGGCATAGCGGTTAAGGCATAGATAGTAGAAATAATGTTCATATATCCAATGTCTTCAGAGATACCCACAGGGCTTTTTAAAGTATCCA
>CAYYNL010000250.1:0-4956 GCA_964472925.1 uncultured Fibrobacter sp.
CGGTAAGATTATATCTTCCAAGTGATATGGTTGAAAATTTCAGGTAGGGTTACATTTTTTCTGATCCCCACAAAAAAATTTTATTTATAATTGTATAATGAGAGTGGAAAATGAGGATTGTAGTACTAAATTTATCAGAAATCTTATAAAAAACTTTCATTAATGTTGTTTTCAGAGGTGAAGTGTGTTAAATTTATAGGAATTTAGGATAATCTGATCCTATTTTAAAAAAATAATCATTATAGGAGGTTTTGAATGCTTAGAGCAACCAAAATGGTTTTGTTTCTCTCAATATTTGTCTTTGCAATAACAGGATGTAGTTCTAACAACGAAATTAAAAAGGGAGATCGTTTATTGGTCGAAGAGACTTTGGAGAGAGAAAAAATTGAAACACTCTGGGAAGATAATTCCTATTCTGATGCTTTTAATAACGATATCCCCAAAGGCACAATTCTGGAAGTCAGTTTTCAACCTCGTACCGGTTCTAAGGTCATTGAATGCACACCAGTTGAGGTTAATGGTGTAAAGGATGCAGATTCTGTGGAAGCACTGCTGGTTCCGGAAAATATTCGTAACAAGGACGGTTACAAGGGATATACAATTTCAATTAAGCTGGATTATATTGGAAAAAAGGTCAAAAAATTAAATTAATTCTGCATTTTGATCTCTTAAGTTCAAAAGCCTCATATAGTTATTCTATGTGAGGCTTTTTTTATCTACGTTTTTTCCTGGTCTTACTAATAGTCATTTTGCTTGTTGTTTTTTTCTCTATTTCGCTGTTTGCAATAACAGCCTTAAGACTGTCAACCAAGTAGGCAAGGGATTTTATTTCACTTTCCATTTTTATTATTTTTAATGCGAACTCATTTTTCTGCTGATCATACTCGGTTTTAAATACAATCTTGTCAGATATTTGTTCCATGGAATCAGAGACCCGCTTAATCTTGCCATTGATTGACTCCAGACCCAGATAACCTAATGCACAAAAAGCAGTCAGCAGAACGACAATGAACATAACTTTTAAGATCGACAATTTTTTCTCCTGATCATCTGAAAAATCATCAAATGCATCACTTTCACTCTTTTTTTTCACATTACTTTCGGGTTTGGGATCTGATATTGGATCTATGACTGCGATCTCCGGTTCAGCATCATGAGTATACCAGCAGATTCTACCATACCTATCTCTGCGGTTAACAACTATCCCCTG
This sequence comes from uncultured Fibrobacter sp., assembly GCA_964472925.1. GTDB lineage: Bacteria > Fibrobacterota > Chitinivibrionia > Chitinivibrionales > Chitinispirillaceae > JAAYPC01. Next base: position 1,211 of record CAYYNL010000250.1, read on the forward strand.
ATGAAGCATTTGACTCATGTAATTTTGTACAAACTGCTCGTCCAGTTTCAGATGAAAGGCGATATCCGCTGTTTCCAGATCAAGATTCGGATTTGCCTGCAGAAAACCTAATATTTTTTTTGCATAAAGATCCATTTTTCTTCTCCAAAAAACCGATAGACCGAATCAGTAAAATGTACTATAGTGAAAATTTGAATTTCGTAAAAAAACAGGAGCTCCTGATGGTAATTCAAATTAAATAGAGTAGCCTGAATTGTCTATGAAAATATACCAGTCTGTCAGGTCAGTTGTTGTAACTTTTTTTTTTACTGAATGTTTTTAGATAGTATGCCCTCGAATGCTTTGGTTCATTTTTTCTGCTTTTAACCTTGTTGATTACTAAGGTTTTGTTCTTCTTCATCCAACTCCATTTCTTTTATCCGCCTTTTTTTTCGTAAAGTAGTAGCAATAAATCCGCTTATTGCAAGTACCAGAATAAGAAACCAGAAAAATTTATCATCCAGAAAGAAGCTGAAATGATATTGCGATCGGATTTTATTACTTACAATTGAATCTATTTCTCTTTTGTTGAGTCCAAAGACATGAATGCATGCTAATTCAAATGAAGATCTTCCTTTGATTTCTGAAAGAAGTTCCGGCAGAAGCTCCTGCCCGTATTGCGACATTAAAAACTGGACAGCAAAATGACTTTGACAATATGCCAGATGAGCATTATCTCTATTAAACCTGTTTACATACTTTATAGAATCCAGAGATAAAAGTTTTCTGTTCAGAACTGCTTTTGACAAAGTAATAGGTACATCAGAATCGATTTCGCCTGACAATGCCATTGCCATTCCTTCATGAAACCAGCGTGGGATGTTTACATTACCATAACTTCTGCTGATAATCAGATGAACTAATTCATGGGTTATTATACGCTGGAAATCCTGATGGAAAAATGCATATTCAACATCCAGAGGAATAAAAATACTATCTGTTCCAAGAGCTCCACCTCCACCCCATTCAGGAAGCTTTATACCTAATACTGGTGCATCTGCTTTTTTATAAAAAGTGACAATAACTGCAGAAGTATCAGCTGATTGTGGCAGACCAAACAATTTCGATATACGATTATATTCATATTCAGAAATGTGGGAATCAAGATATGAAGGGACATCACCTATAAAACGAATCTCAATTGGAAAAGATGTACCATTAACTGTAAGTATCATAAATATTGATATAATCACTCTGGCAATATTGAGGCCATATATTTTATACAAAATTGTTTTCACTTTTCTTATAATACCTTTGCAGATAGCATTCTCTCTGGACATAAATAGTATTCTCTGGCACTACGCTTTTAATCAAATTACTGGAGTGCAGCCATTATCGATGATCGGTCTTTAACAATAATCTCTTCATTATGCTTAATTCGTACAATTGCCATAGTCGTTTTTTAGCGTATGATATCCGATGAATGCATTACATTGATTTTTATCTTTTCTTAAAACTAACTGATGCATTTTATCAAAAGATGGCCTAAAGAAATACTGTATTAGCAATACTTTCATGGTTTATTTTTTTTGAAATCCAATATTAATCGTAATAAAAATTGTAACATTGCATTATTCACCCTGTTTTCAGTATAAAAATGAATATATAAAACAAATTTTTCTGGACAACAGATTAGCACTGATTTATACTTGATTTCATAATTTTATCAGTATCATTTTCCACTTTGTTTCAACAAAAGGAGAGCGCATGGCAGGAAAGAGCCTGACGCAATCTCAGATTGTCGCGAAGCTGTCGGAAACTCTTCAGCTTCCGAAAAAACAGGTAAAGTCCTTTTTGGACACACTGGCAGAATTGGCATACAAGGAAGCTAAAAATGGTTTCACTATGCCAGGGCTTGGAAAGCTCGTTCTGGTACAACGTAAAGCCAGAATGGGAAGAAATCCGGCAACCGGAGAGCAGATAAAGATTCCTGCTAAAAAGGTTGTTAAATTCAAGGTCGCAAAAGCCGCCAAAGATGCAATTGTAGGTACCACTACAAAAGCACCGGCAAAGGCCGCAAAAAAGAAAAAATAACTTGCAAAAGTTAAACGGGGTCAGGAGGCCCCGTTTTTTCTTTATAGTTTTTTCAGTTTTTCTGCCAATCCCAACATATCTTCCGGCAACTCTGCTTTTAACGAAACAATCTTTTTAATATAGGGGTGAAAAAAGGACATCATCCTGCAGTGCAAAGCGTGACGAGGAAACTGTAATTCATCAATTCTTTCTTCGGGTCTTTCTCTCCACTTTATATAATCTTCTTCACTCATCCCATATAGTTTGTCCCCAACTATCTTATGGCCGATTGCAGCTAAATGAATTCGTATCTGATGAGTTCTTCCTGTCAGTGGTTTCACTATAAGCATAGAATGACAACTGCCAAGAGCTACGCATTCCTTAAGCAACGTTATGGCCTCTTTGCCTTCTTCAGGATCTACACCAAATTTATAGGCAATTTCAGAAGTTTTAGACTTACCTATTGGCAAGCATATTTCTCTGTGAATGGAAATATCTGGTATTCCATGGACAATTGCTACATACTCTTTATCTATTTGTGATTCCAGAAACTGTTTACCAATTTCAGCTCTGGCTTTTGCAGTTTTGGCAACCAGTATCACTCCAGAAGTATCTCTATCCAGTCTGTGGACAGTATGAGCAGTGCTGAATGGAGGTTGATGTACATGACGAAGCTGATAGATAAGATTATTTCTGAAAGATTTTCCTGCCCTGTGCACCAGAAGATTGGATGGTTTGTTGATTCCAAGAAGCCACTCATCTTCATAAATAATCGAATAATCAAGATTGGCCGGTGGTTCCTCAAAATCTCCAGGATCATAGATAATCATCATTCCGGGACTTATCTTCTCTTTCAATTGAGGATAGCGTTCATCAAGCATGACTTTTCCACGCTTAATTTTTTCCCCCCACTCATCCCTGCTATGATAAGTAAACCTTTGTACCAGATAATCAATCAATCTGGTTCCTGGTGCAATATTTGTTGGTACTTTTGAATTGAATTTCATATTTCATTTATGTAAAGTGGCTTATAACCTTTATATACTCTGGAAAAGTAATTAATGATTATTATTTCGGTTCTATGGGTTTGATCAATGTTAACAATGAGCCGATCAATATACTTGCGAACAATAAAAAAACCTCTTCCGTGGGAATCATAAAGTCCCAGCGCCAATCCATCCTGGTTACGGCTAATCTGCCGATTTAGCCAGTAAAGAATATCGTACTTTTTCAGCCTCCCCCCTAAGTCACTCACCGAAATGGCATATTTCTGATCATCTCTGGCAACACAGACCTTAATCGCCTGCTTTTCGGGAAGCAGAAAATCATGAGACCAGAACTCCTTTTTATCTGGTATTTCATTACGGATCCCATAAAATATTGCATTGGTAAGCAATTCAACAATAACTAATTCTAAACGTTTGGGCTGATCGATAGGGCCGATCTGATTGATAATCAATTCAGCATCTTTATCCAAAGATCTTGAACTGCGTATCTTCAACTCTTTTATTGGAACCGATGCATCAAAGTAGTGAGATAAACCAAATATATCGCCATTAAGAAGATTAGAGATAATTGAGGAGAATTCGGAAAAATTAAAAGGCGCAGTTTTTACAAATATATTACCGATATCATATTTTAATGCCAGATTAAGGTAATCTTCAACGTTGTATGCTGTTATCAGCACTCTTTTA
>CAYYNL010000251.1:0-4942 GCA_964472925.1 uncultured Fibrobacter sp.
CAAACCTCATTAAGTCGTAAACCGCAACTTAAAGTGAAACTGCCCAGAATCAGATACAGTTAAAATGTGACTTAAATCATTTTAACCGCTATAATAAAGGAAAATATGAATTATGGCTTGTTATTAATTATAAATTTTATTATATTTAATAGGTTGAGATAACAACAATTGCAATTTCAACCATTGAATTGGCAGGAAAAAACAGGAAATGGTTGAATTTTTCCTTCCTTATTGTATTACTGTTAACAAGCTTGGCATACTCCTCTGGCACGAGCTGAAGATTTCATAATGGCATACTTTTAAGTGAATAAATATCGGCTTCTGGTTTTTACATTATGAAATAGTTTCTAACAAAAAAATTTGGGATAATAGAATTCTCCTGTTCTATAATCGGAGGTTTTGAAATGGGTAATAAATACAGTGCTGATAATATTAAGATTCTGGCTGAATATTGTGACAAGATCGATACAGTCTATTGCTCTCAGATTATCAACATTGGCTGATTTTAACGATTTGGGCAACTATTTGATTTATTAACAAGGGACAAAGTAAGTTTTTGGGTTTAATATAGAAAAGGCCATAGAGAAATGAATTTTGGTGAAGAAAGACTTCAGACAACTAATACAACCAGAGTTATCAAAAGAGATGATTCACCTGTAGCAGTTGTACTTAAAAAAGTTCAAGTGCTTCCCATTTTTTCCAGGTTGATTGATAAATGTATCAGTGAAGGTTTTAATGTAGCAATGGATGAAACGAGTGATTGGAAAAAAATGGCATTGAAGAGCCCTAGATTGTGGCTAGATAAGAAACTGTTCAGTGAGGCATTATACGATATCATAAAAAATGCTGACAAGAGAAGTAACCGAGATAAGCCTGTAAACATTTTTATAAGGTATGAAGGACTAAATGATTGCACAATAAGTATTTCATACTACCTGAAAGAAACTGAACGTCAGAGCGTATATGGGAGACCGGGAAATTTCAGTCAGCGAACTGCTGAGATTATCTTGCAGCATGGTGCTAAATTAGATCAAAGGGAAACCAAGGAAACGGTGCGGGTATCTATCATTTTTTAACCTGATTTTTGGCGATTGACACTAAGTTTTTCTAACGGATGTATTCGATGCAAAGCACCATTTTTTATATTACAATGTTTTATTTGAGGTGAATCGCATAGAGCCCTTTAGGTTAGTGTCTCTGAAGTTTTGAAAAGATGATATGGTTAAAAATTCAGGATTTGCCAAACAAAGAGAACTTCCCGATTTAAGATTTAATCTGTTGTGACAATGTTACTGCTCAGGGATAAAGAATTGCATGCAGCATTTCACTGATTTTACATCAGAAATTCTGAACTCAGCCACAGAAAGGCATTTCTATGTCAGAAAGGCAACTAATTGAGAGTATTCAAGGCCTTCCCCAGTTTGTAAGAAAGCTATTTTACGAAAACGATATATCGAAACTCAACCTGGATATTAATTTGACTCAGACTACCATTTTAATGTTTCTTGACTCCAATAAAAACAAATCCATGTCAGAGTTGAGCAAAATGGTTGGATTGGAGAAAAGCTCATTCACCCGATCGGTTGATTGTCTTGTGGAAAAGAATTTTATTAAGAGAAATTACTCAAGTGAAGACAGACGCAAAATCACTATTTCCTTTACTGAAAAAGGACTTAAAGCTGTAAAATTGATTAAAAATGACTGGAATGAACATTTCAGGTCATTGGTTTCCACCCTTTCTGCTGAAGAGCAGAAGGAGTTTTCGAATGCCATAAAAACCGTTTCAAAATATGTACAGCAGATGTTAAGCAATCACCGGAAAGACAATTAATATAGTTCGCCAGAGATTTCTGACAAAAAAACTAAGACTGAAAAATTGATTTCCTTATCGATTGTAATCTCTGAGTATCAATATATTCAACTTCAGGAGTCTTCTCCCATTCTCTTTTTATAGCTTCAAGGTAAAGAATGTCATAAACAGCACCTGGACGTGGATAGCTTGCCACGATATAATGTGGCTGAGCTTTTTTCTCTCCCGGTTGTTTTTCATATTCCGGACGCACGCTCTCTGCTGTGTTCAAAGAATTCCCGTACTCAAAAATTATTTCGTCCATTTTTTTATAGATCTCTTTGCTCTCTTCGTACATATCATAGTACGAGAGCATCTGTGCCAGAACATAATTTGAGGCAATCCAGACATCTTTTCCCTGATCTGATTCTACCGCAGAACCATCCTGTTTGCGTGCAGTGGCCCATCCCATAGGGGTGCGGTTGTTATTATAGATGGTTTTCAGCAGACGTTTCATCCGGTCTTCAGGAAGAAAGGGTTTCTCTCCCATGGCGATCCACTGCCATAGTCCCACAATCTGATCTGTAAACACATCGGTGCACTTTCCAATTCCATTTGCACCACTGCAGGTGATATAGTAAGCCATCTCATTGCCTTGTGCATCGGTAGTTTCGTACCAGAGTGAATCGTATATAGAAATTGCTTTCTGGTAGAGTTCTATATATCTGTTCTTTTCGTTTGTATCTCCAGCCATATCAGCCATTCTGGCCATTGCCTTTAAAGATGCCACAAAGAGATTTGTATCGTAAGCACCGACACCGGCAAAAGGGATATTATCATAAGTGTTTCTTACCTCTCCAGATCTGCCTTCAGGAATACCATCCCGGTCGTAATCCATACTCATCAGATAATCAAAACCCTTTTTAAGGGTGACCCAGTTGTCGGTTACCAGGCAGGTTTTTCCGGTATATTTTACATTTCGAAGAGTCCGAAGTGCCAGTTTGGGAAACAGGTCGATCCAGTAGGATGTATTATACCAGGTGTATTCCGAGATGTTTCGCAGTGGATTACCAAAAGTTAAAGACCCCAGATCATGGAATACCGATCCTTCCTCTTTTCTGGATGCGTAAACATGGATATCGACTCCTGGCTGACGATTCTCTAGTTGCAGCTGCTGAAGGTAATTTCTTTGCAGAACCGGATCATAAAGATATCGATTGTAAAAACGGAACTTTTCATCTTTTTTGTTGATGGAATCGATAAACTTCTCACAAAGTTCAAGTTCAAACTGAGGGAAAATGGACAGAAGCAGCTTGGAATAGAAATCTACATCGGCTGAATTGTTGAAAGGGTAATCAAAGCACTCAAGAAAGCGAGCCTGATCGTTCTGATCAAGAACTGATGCGTTTGACAGTAAATAACTGAGCTCGTTAAACAGAAGCCTTGCAGCTCTGAGTGCGCCTTCTGTATCATTTTTATACATGGGCAGATTCTGAAGCGAACTGTAAATATGTTCCTGAACAGCTATAGTTCGCTCAAGCCACTCCGGATAATTATTTAACGCATTGACAGCCATATCCTTTGCACGATTCTCTTCACAGGAGAAATCCTTGACATATCTCCTTGGGATGGATACCCCATCCGCATACCTCTGGAATGGAAAATCAAGAGCTTTAACCACAGGAACAGAAACCACCTGGCCCGGTTCTACATTGACAGTGATACTGATTGCTGCACCATAATCATTACCTGCTTCAATAGCATTGGAATGATGAAAACTTCCATCGGAATTAAGAACCAGATCCTGCTTGAAGGTGCGCAGTTTAAAAGCTTCCTGAAGGTCAATTTTAACTACTTCCGAAACTGGTACCGCTATCACCATTCGATCAGAACTCTGCTCTCCACTCATTTCCACACCGGTAATACCCTGGTAACTAAATTTTTTGTGAACCTGACCATTGATGGAAGCGTATCCCAGAAACGTGTAATCCTGTTCGCAGGGGCGGCTGTTTTTTCTGCCAAGATTTACCAGTGATGGCATGGGGACCACAAGCGTTATTTGTTGTGAAGATTTGCTTTTATTGTGAAGAATGTATTGTTCCACACATACAGGAGTAAACTGATCGTTGGAAGAGAGAAGTGGCGGTATGATTCTTCGAGTTATTTCTGTCTTCCCAATCCGGTAATGCAGTTGTGCCAGAGGTGTTGCAAGTGATATGGAAATGTCTTTTTGTGCAGTGAAATCATAATAATAGTTCTGAGGCAAAGGGAAATCATCCGGACTGGTGAAATTTTCTGTTTTATAAGATGTCAACATTACCGGAGTTTTGTTGTCTATGGAGACAAATGGTATGGATGCCATCTGCAAAGGATTATCGTTTAGAAAAATGAGAGAACCGGAATCTATGATACCGGTGACTGTACCATGATGAGAAATAATCAGTGACAAAGTAAGAGTACCCTCTTTGGCGATTGCCTGTGGGGATGCTACGGAGCGGTAATGGCCCTGGTTGTGCACCGCCATCCGGTTATCTTCATAGATTTTTTTGATCCTGGAACCACTAAGAGTGTAAAAACGCCGGATCTTCTCAAAAATCTCCTTTTCTTTGTCTTTAGAGAAGTAGAACTGTGCAATTTCCGATGCTGAAGCAACGATGTTTTCAATGTTTTCGATACTTGTGTTGTTCATGCTGACTTCTGTTCTATTTTTAAAAATTGATCGATTATTTCACAAACTGGTTAGAGTCTACTGAACCTGGAAAAGGTTTGTTTCAGATTCAGTCTAATTTGCTTCGCAAGTCTTCAGAAAATAATCTTTGCGTGAGAGTGATCATCAATTAAAAGTCTCCTCAAACCTCTACACTCTTTAAAATGTGTGATGAATGAGCTCAGAAGAGGGCAATTTTTTAACAGAAGGTACTTTTTTTGCTACTTCCAGTATTGTTTGCAGCAATTTCATTAATTGAAGGCTGAAGTTTAATGGCAGAAGCTGGCTTTCCAGTCTGCCCTCCGATAAACAACGCATGACCTCTTCGGCTTCGTAGTTGTATCCGTTGCCTTTCCAGCCCAGAGGTATTTCTTTGCATCCATCTGCTGTGCTGATTGAGAGTCTTGTGGGCATGTGGAATCTGCGGTGAAGAGTAATTTTGCCCT
>CAYYNL010000252.1:0-4910 GCA_964472925.1 uncultured Fibrobacter sp.
ATATAATCCGGGTTTTTTGTTATAAGATCGAAATATGCTCCATGAGCAATTTCTCCGGGAAAACAAAACGAGGTTCGCTTATATTTTATTCCATCAGGATCTATCCCGGAAAGCCTGATATTACAATTAAGAGAAGTAAAAAAGTGGGAATACAAGGGAAGAAGCTGATGGGTTAAAAATGAACGGGTGATTCCAATCTCAACAGTCCCGTTTTGCGGATTTTGTGCGGTGAATTTGTTAAATAGAAGATCGTTGCGTACCCGCACATGATCGTAGATCTTCTGATCAAAATTTACTTGCTCGATCAGGTTGTAGTATTTATTGCAGGCACCGCCAAAAGGGTATTTTTTCCCCTCGATTATCAATACATTTATCTCACAGCCACGATCACAACGTTCCTTGGAACCTTGGCATCTGAATGCTTTACCTAGTGAGATTTCTCTTCTGGCCAGAGCCTTTAAATCATAGCTTTTTGAAGGCAAGTTTCCCATGTTTATGCGTCTGTTAATTTCAAGGGCAACACCAAATGCCCCCATCAGACCAGGTTCAGGAGGAACAATGATTTCTTTACCGATAATTGAAGCCATGGCAAGTGGAACAGCCTTGTTGTAACACACTCCGCCCTGCATGAAAATTTTCTTTCCACTTGCCCTCTGCCCTTTTACTCTATTTACATAATTCAAGCACACCGAATAAACCAGCCCTGCCAGTATATCTTCCCTTTTTATTCCCTCCTGAATTGCGGTTTTTATGTCTGAATTGATAAATGCAGCACACTGATCATTGAAATTTGGTGGCATTTTTGCGCTTAAAGCCAAACTCTCAATATCCAGGTAATTTACTCCCAGACTTTCAAATGCCGCTTCCTCAAGAAAAGAACCTGTTCCCGCCGAGCAGGCCTCATTCATCGCATAATCAGCCGGCACTCCTGCTACCAGGTGAGTGTACTTGGCATCCTGCCCACCAATTTCAAAAATTGTATCTACATCCTTATCGTAGTAAGCGGCTGCAGTCGCATGTGCAATAATCTCATTAACTATTCCGGTGGTCTGTGCATGGAGACCAGCAATCTGACGTCCTGAACCAGTTGTTCCAATACCTAAAACCGTATCCTGAGCAGAAATCTGTTCCGCCAGGGCTTTATAACATTCCTGAGATGCTTTAACTGGATTTCCATTAGTTCTAAGATAAACCGAACATATAATAGCAGAATCACTGCATCTTAAAAGCACTGCCTTTGTGGTGGTAGAGCCTACATCCAGGCCAACTACACATTGTTGAGCACGATGAATCTCTAATTCTTGCGGCTTTTTGAATTGAACCAGTGAAAGAGCATTTCTTAAAGGGGGATGCAGACCAAATGATGTCCTAGTGGTACTGAACATTATTTTATTGTTAAGGAAATGATGCGTCTTTTTCTGAAGCGCATAAAACGCGGCACCAATCGCCTCAAAGGTGTTTGCATACTCAGAGATAACCACCGATTTAAGGCGATCTTCAAGAAATTTTATTACTGCAGTGTTGTTGGTTACTCCTCCTGTAAGCAGAATCTCTTTACTGTTAACTTTTTCCAGTAGCTCTATAATCTTGTCTGCAATCATGGAACATAACCCCGCACTAACCCTTCCTGCCGGTATACCCTTATTGAGAGCATGCGTACAATCACTTTTGCAAAAAACAGAACATCGTCCTGATACTCTGTAGATATCTGACTCCCGTGCCAAATGAACCGCTTCAGAAAGATCTAGATTCATTCTTCTTATCTGTTGAAGAAAAAATTCACCTGTTCCGGAAGCACATTTGTTTCCAGATTCTATCGATCTTATTGTGCCATCTCTGTTAAGAAGATAGAGCACAAAATTTTCTGCACCCAGGCTGGCCACCGCTTCAAAAGAACAGCTTCCCTTACCAAGATTGCCAAATGCCAGAGCGTACTCTACTGCCTGCGGTTCTGTAATAGATGGGTGATTTATCATTTCACGGAACTTACGTCCGGTAAGTATCCCATACTCAATTGTTTGAAGGTTTAAAGTATCTATCAGAAAGGAAAGAGTTTGTTTGGGATTACTATCGTGAGAAACTACTGCAGTATGGACAACCTGAATATCTTCAACGGCCTTTTCCAGAATAGCTACTTTAATATTTGCTGCACCAATACATATACCAATAGATCTCATTATTAAACCTCATCTGTTTGAAAAAGGATTAAAGGTAAGATATTGTATAACAGATTTCCGGGAATGGGAAAACAATGCGAAGAAACCAAAAACAGCAGGTTGACCCTGCTGTTTTTTTCAGGATGCAGCCTGTGGCCAACTGAGTTTTTGAGCCCATGTTTTAAAAGAGCTTATCTCCGGGTACAGTTTTTTAACCGACCCTATATCTACGGAAAATCCCTTTCTGTTCAACCAGTCAAAAAACATAGCAAAATCTGCGCCTTTAGTTCTGACATCATCTACCTCTATCTGCTCAAAAGAGACGGTTTTTCCTGTGACTTTACTTAAAATGTCTGCAATCTGGTTACCTGTGATTTCATCACCGGCTATTTCCAGCGCTTTCCCTACATATAAATCCGGATTGTCAAATGCCAGACTTACCAGCGCCCCAATATCCTCTACCGATACCAGCTGTATTGGCATTTCAGAGTCCAATGCCATGCGTAAATGCCCGTTTTGAAGCTGCTGTTTGATTTCAGGCATCAGAAAATATTCCATATAGAGAACCGGACGGAATATGGTCCAGTTCAATCCTGATTTTCTTATATATTGTTCGATTTCCCATTTGCTGTCAATAAATGGGACACCTGGTTGCTCTTCAGCACCAGCATAACTGGAATAGATCAGATGTCTCACATTAGCACGTAAGGCGGCATCTACTACGGCTTTCCCCTGTTTCACTTCAGATTCAACTCCATATTCAAGAGGTTGCTGAATGCTAAATACCCCATAAACATCTTTACAGGCTCTGTCCAGTGAAGCAATGTCTTCAAAATCACCCTCAAAGATATCAATCCCTTCATTTTTAAGCGCCAAAGCCTCCTTGCTTTGGGGATGCCTGGTCAATCCTCTGACTTTCCAACCCTCTTTCAGAAGATGACGAGCGACAGCTCCACCCTGCAGACCTGTTACTCCTGCTACCAGAATTATTTTATCTTTTTTTTCCATAACATACTCCTGTAAATGATCCTGACATAGGTCGTTCTATATAACAATTACGTTTAAATGTCTCGCTGAATTATTTCCTTTGGCTAGTATCTTATCAGTAATAGATCGTATTACGTAAAAAAACATCTCTATTAAGAATTTTATGTATTTGGTAAGGCATGCGCCCTTTATTGGTTACTGCTGCGACTTACGACTGGCAACGTCAGAATGCGGGCTGTGTTGTCTTCGATGTTAAAACGAAAAATTGTGTAACTACTGAATCAGAAACTAAAATTGAAAATTGTTTGCCCGCCCTCTTGGGCACAGTAACTTGCATAATTGGGTTGGGAATTCCCTGATTCTTAAAAACAATCTGGAGCCCATTAAACAAATTTGCGGAAAACGTTTTTATACCCTCTGTTTTTTTCCCAAAAAATGGTTTTTTATTTAAAGCAACATTAGTTTTATTATTTGGAAACTTGGGAATGTCACCCCAGAGATAACATTTGATCTGTTAACAATTCACCTCTGGGGTATTTGGGGAGTAAAAGATAGATATAAAACAATGAAAACCACACAACAGTCAGTTACATTGAAAACAGATGTCGCAGTAAACAGTTGTGGAAATTGATTAAAAAAGACTATGTGGTCATCGCCACAAAAATGGCTAGCATTCTTTTATCTTTATTTTTAATGGTATTTTAAAGAGAAGTAGCCATTGCAATTTGACATTTAGCAACCAAAAGCCCATAGCTGGAAAAAATCTTCAGAATTTCCTGATTTTCAAGGAGAGGCCCAGATGCTTGTTCCTGTAAAATAAGGTCTGTACTGGCATTTACCTCAATTAACACAGGAATTCCATCTTTTGCGATAGCAATATCCATTCCTAAAAGTCGGTAAAATGGGAATGCACTCTGAACTTTTTTGGCAGTAAAAATAACTCTCTCCCATTCCGGGATTTGAAACCCTTCAAATAAAACTCCAGAAACAGGATGATGCGTGTAACGGTTTCCCTCTTTATCAAAGGCGAATTTCATTAATTTGCCCGATTGACAGTTTATCCCAATTGCGACTCCGCCTGCACTCCAGTTATCTATATAAGCTTCACTATCTGCACTAAACCTTGCCAATGTACTTACGATAACAGGATCATTTTCTATTGTCATTATTGTGAGGACTCTTATTGTATTCACAGAAGATTCAGAAATCTGTGCCATGCGACTATCCTGAACAATAAATTCCTGAACAACTACAGCTTCTTTTAAAGTGTACCTTTCAAGAGGTATCGTATGATTTTTTTGTTGAATCATTATTTCACCATCATTTGTTTTTTTGGCTAATACTATGCCCTTCCCTGCATGGCCGGTGATTGGCTTTAAAATCAGTTTTTTTTGTGTTGTTTTGGTAAAAAACATTTCAAGCGCTCTTCTGCAATCACTGTTTTGGCAAATTAGACCAACTGTTACCGGCAAAGCAACTCCTATTCCTCTACATAGCTGTTCGCAAACCACTTTGTCGTTAAACAGAATACGGTATTCTTTACGTTGCACCATTTTTCGCAAACGTTGCCGTTGGTATGGATGATAACCAGACCCATAATAGAACTTCCAGTTGTCTCGTCTTATTTCCCATAACCTGCAAGGCCCATAGTTATCTGGGTAGGTTTTCAAAATAAAAAATAGGTATAAGAAATCAAATAAAACCAAAAATGGATTTCGATCGCATTGTTTCCAGTTTAGTTTATAAAAACAATATGGAAGCATTAAA
>CAYYNL010000253.1:0-4881 GCA_964472925.1 uncultured Fibrobacter sp.
CCCTTCCGATATAATTAACAGGAGAAAATATCGCAGGGAGGAGGAAACGGCAAATCCTGAACTTCCCTGCTCAAAAGGAGAGGAGGCTAATACAGCAGCCAAAAAGTGGTTCTGAATTATCAACCGATTAACAAGGATAGTTAATCAAAAAACTTTTCACAGGGAGGTTCTACAATGCGTATTAACCACAACATCAATTCCATGAATACCATGAGTGCGCTGTTCAAAACCAATAGAGATATGAGCAGTTCACTGGAAAAATTGTCCACCGGTCTGCGGATAAACCGTTCAAGCGACGATGCAGCAGGACTGGCAATATCAGAAAACCTGAGATCACAGGTTCGGGGAGTCGCCCAGGCACAAAGAAATGCTCTGGATGGAACTTCGCTTCTTCAAGTAGCTGAAGGTGCAGCAAATGAGATCTCCGATATTCTTCAGAGAATGCGTGAACTGGCGGTTCAATCAGCAAACGATACTCTCACCTCTACCGAGAGATCCTATGCACACCAGGAGTTCAACGCTTTGCGCCAGGAAATAGACCGCATCGCCTCAGTAACCAATTATAACGGAATCGAGCTGATTTCCAATAGCTCCACAGGACGTTTCGGTGCGTCAGGCTCCTCATCAGGAAATACTCTGTGGATCGATGCCGGCTCCAACGCCGGGGTAGACAGTATCACCATTACAATCGATACTCTTACCTCTCAGGCATTGAATTCAAACCTTGCCACTGCAACTCTTACTTCTCAGGAAGGTGCAAGAAACGCTATCGCCTATATCGATTCAGCAGTTAACAAGGTTAACAGCACCAGAGCCAATATCGGTGCCTACGTCAATCGACTGGAACACGCTATCAACAATCTGCTGGTAAGTGAAACCAATCAGTCTGCCGCAGAATCAATGATCAGGGATGTCGATTTCGCCAGTGAATCAGCCAGGTTCTCCCGCAATCAGATTCTTATGCAGTCTGGTACCGCAATGCTGGCACAGTCAAATATGGTGCCTCAGAACGTTTTGTCTTTGATGCGTTGATTATAACCTGATTCCGATGATTTAACACTGGTAAAGAATGCCCGGTTTTTTCCATAGAAAACCGGGCTCTCACTTTTCAGGTATCCCAAAAGGACAGATTTAAATTGCCAAGGTAAGTCTAAAATGCTAAAAATCTTTAATTTGCCTTGAACTATAATGAGACTTTTAACTGGTTTCTGATTTACACATTCAGTATCTTTTCTTTGGTTGCAAAGATCAACTATCCCCAGCTCTCCCCTGATAGACAATTTTCAGAGCAGTTGTAGCTGTCATACTCAAGGAGCAACCATTCTCTCTCTTGTTGTCTGTACATCGATATGAACCGTTAATGGAATCTCCAATCACAATTATCCCCTCTCCCGGCCATTTTTTTCCAAGAAGAGATCAAATTCAAAAGTATTCAACGGCTACCTCATTCAAGTATATTTATAGGATAAAATAAAAATTCAGAAAGGTATAGCTTTATGGACTCATGGACCCTCGATACATTGCAGCAGGTCACTAGCAACCTGCACCTTTTCAATAAAGAGCAGCAAAGCGAATTTCTTGCCCTGATGAATTCAAAATTCCCTCCTGAAATTTACAGACTTCACCTGCAAAGACGTCGTGAAGCTTTGAATTTGATCAATTCTTCACGTGATACCCTCAATAATGCAACACAACTTTTCCCGCCATTTATCAAATGGACTGATATCGAGGCATCCCCCGAAGCTCTCAATGGATTTGCCCTGGTTTTCACCGCTGGTGGTGAAGGCGAAAGACTGCGGCTGAGCCTGATCGAGAAAGGTTATGACAAGTCTGCACTGAATAATTTCACTAAAGCAACCTTTCCACTGCCAGGATTTTACCAGGACTTCGGAACCCTTCAAACCAATCTGGCAATGGTTTCCTCTTTCTGCAAATTCTTAAAAATCGATATTCCGGTAATTGTAACTACCGGCCCACATGGCAGTATTACAGCAAAGGTAATTCCTGAAATATTAAGGGAAAAGGACAACTTCGGCCTCTCCAGCATAAAAGTGATACCGCAGGATGAACGGCTTCATTTTACAATGGATGAAAAAATACTCTGCTGCGAAACTTACGGACGATTGTCCCCACTTACTCAGCCAGATGAAACAGGTGGCCCACTGATGATGCTCAAGAAAAAGGATAACAGCGGTAAATCGACTCTTGATTGGCTTTACAATCACAATTGCAGTAAACTGATAGTGGTCCAGGCCACTGCACTCTACGACCAGCGCTTACTT
The DNA here is from genome assembly GCA_964472925.1 of uncultured Fibrobacter sp. Taxonomy (GTDB): domain Bacteria; phylum Fibrobacterota; class Chitinivibrionia; order Chitinivibrionales; family Chitinispirillaceae; genus JAAYPC01. The sequence continues at coordinate 2,283 of CAYYNL010000253.1, forward strand.
CCAATAATTGCAAACGCTTTAGGAAATCATGACTGTCTGGGGATCGGGATCCTACGCGAAAATTTCCCCACCAAAGACCCTTTCGGTACATTTGTCACTATCATGAAAAAAAATCAGAAAAAGCTTCTGATACTTGAACAGAATGTGAGAAACGATGCCACCTTATCCCTGAAAGATCCTTCTGGTAAATATCACCTCCCTTTCAACACCGGTTTCTATGCGTTCAAAAGCGAGCTGCTTATTAATAATGATCTTCCCGATTATGCAACCCCCCCAAAAGAAACGCTGCCAGGCTACCAACGCTCACCAAAAATCGGTTACGCAGCCACCGATCTTCTCCCATTGGCAAACGATCCCATCATTCTAACCATAGAATCACAGATGTTTGGTGTGCTTAAAACAGCTGATGATTTGGAAATGCTTGCAGAGTCAGGCAGAAGATTTGGGTTGGATAAAATCTGTGGTTAAAAAAAATAACGAATATCAAAGTAAAAGAAAGGTCTTAAAAAATAGCAATTTATGAGTCAAGTACTACCGCCACAGGCGGTAGCTTGATTGAGCGACAAAGCCGCGAAAGCAAGAAGGCACGATAGTGCCTTTACGAGACACTTGGGTCCACTGGCTTAGCCAGTTGGTTTCCTGAAAGCCAGAAATGAAATTTACTGATCTTTATTTTTAGTAAATATTCTGTTATCCGATATTTAACACTTGGGTGCTATCCGGGATTTATTATGGAAAAACTTTTTTCAGTCTTTTCTCCCTTCTCAAACTTCGATTTCCATTTTGCCCGTTTTATCTGCAAGCTGTGTAATACTGAAAATCCAAACCTGTTTTTGTCGGCAGCACTCACCACCCAGGCATTACGCGATGGACATGTCTGCTGCAATCTTGAGGAACATGCAGGGCGGCAGTTCCAGACCCTAGTCGGTCCAATCACTCTTCCAGACAGTAGTAAATTAACTGAAGAGATTAGTCGTTTTCCGGTAATCGGTACACCAGGACAATACTGTCCTCTAATCCTTGAAAATACCAGGTTATACCTTTACCGATACTGGAATTACGAACAATACCTTGCACAATCGATCCTTTCACGTGCTGGTCAAAAAAATGTAATCGTAAATAGTGAAAGTACTGCATTTATCCAATCATTATCTCAACCGACTGCCAATAACGAAACCAACTGGCAGGTCGCATCCGCCATAGTATCACTTTTAAACTCTTTCACCGTTATCTGCGGAGGTCCTGGAACCGGTAAAACTACCACTGCTGCAAAGGTTCTCCTCTTACTGAAAATGTGTTCCAAAAAGAATTTGCGAATAGCACTGGCAGCTCCTACAGGCAAAGCAGCAGCACGTCTGAGCGACTCGATTCAAAAAGTTTTATCATCTTTAAACGTATCCGATGAACTAAAAAAAGCAATCCCCTGCCAGACTCACACAATCCATCGGCTTCTGGGAGCCATCCCTCTCTCTCCGGTTTTCCGACACAACTCTTCATCACCCTTGCCCTATGATATCATCCTAGTTGATGAAGCATCCATGATTGATCTGGCACTGATGGTCAAGCTGATTGATGCAGTTCCTCAAAAAAGCCGGCTCATTATGCTGGGTGACCGTGACCAGCTCTCATCTGTAGAAGCCGGCTCAGTGATAGGTGACATCTGCGATACCGGTAATACCCATCAGTTTACGGTAGAACAATCTGAGATACTGAAGCAACTGCTTCCAGGATTCAACGAATCAGGAAATCCGCACGAACCTCCCTTAGCAGACTGTATTGTTTCATTAAGGAAAAGCTACAGATTCGACGAGAGCTCAGGTATTGGTACTCTCAGCCGTGCAGTAAACCAGGGGAATTTAAACGAAGTTTCTGAAATTCTTGATTCTTGCAAATATGATGATTGTATCAGAAAGCCCTTACCATCTCAACACAATCTGAAAAACTCTCTAAAAAGCAGTGTCATGGAATTTTTCCGGCCATTATGTACGGAAAAAGATCCGGCTGCAGCATTAAATCAGTTGGAACGATTTAAGATTCTTTGTGCAGCCCGCCAGGGTCCCTATGGGGTTAATTCCATTAACAGCATGGTAATCAGTATTCTCAGAAGTTCGGGTCTGATTTCACGGGAAACCGACCTTTTCAATGGGCTTCCCATATTGATTAATGTAAATGATTATGCACTGGACCTTTATAATGGCGACAGTGGTGTCATTATTCCGGAACAGAAAAGCAGCTGTATCTATCGTGCAGTATTTAAAGGCCAGCAATCAACCGTAAGAAGTTTTCAGGTGACTCAGTTGCGTTCGTGGGAAATCGCCTATGCTTTGACAGTGCATAAATCTCAGGGCTCGGAATACGACCACATTATCCTTATTCTTCCTCCAGTTCCAATTCCGGTACTCAGCCGTGAACTGGTTTACACAGCACTGACCAGGGCACGCAAAAGCGTAGAGATCTGGTGTACCGAATCTATTCTGGAAAAAGCGGTTCTTTCGCGTACGGTGCGTAGGTCAGGGTTGAGAGATAAGTTGTGGGGATTATAATCCTAAAAACCGCAGTAGATCGACGTGGATAACACGTAATCTATTGCGCATAAAGG
>CAYYNL010000254.1:0-4829 GCA_964472925.1 uncultured Fibrobacter sp.
TATATGCTTTAATTATTTATCAGTGTTAATCTGTGGTATCTGTGGTGAGTCTTGCTTCCGGGCATGGTAAAGCCCCGTTAGCTACATTCACCGACGAGACAATCTGTGTTCATCAATTCCCCAACCCTTATTCACGGTTCACAGAGCTGGTAATCACCACTTCTCGTAATTTCCGTATTGTCGTTTTTTCTCGGGCAGGTTCACCGGGGCTCTAACTTCTTCTCCTAATCCAATCCTCTGACAAACAATTCAGATTGCGCAGTAATTAACAAATATTTTTAAAATTTAGCAATCACTTTTTTCGGTTTCATCGTCAGGATGCTATCATCACATCCGGATTTCTAACTGCCGTCACGCATTCATCCTTTGGAGTCAGAATGTTATTGACAAAATATAATTGTAAAATATGTTGCAGGTTACGAAGGGAGACACTGGTAGAAATGGAAAATGGAGGACGGAGAACGGAGGATTAATAATTAAGAATTGAAAATTTAGAATTTAGAATTATGGACAGATAACTGAGAATTTAGAATTAAAAATTGAGAATTGAGAACTATAAATTATACATTATAAATTAATAATTATAAATTGTTTATTATCTATGCCATCGTTTATAAGGATCAACTAAGTATTGCTATATATCTTATTTATTTTACCTTGGCGGTCCTTCGCGTTCCTGGCGGTATATTCTCTTTAACCGCAAAGTACGCTATGTAATGCTATATAACTTATTTTTTTACCTTCGCGATTCTTTGCGTTCATTGCGGTTCATTCTCTTTAACCACTAAGAGCGCTAAGGTTTTTTTCGTTCTTGCGGATTGCGCAGTTTGACGGAGGTTATTTACATTAAAACCTGGTTTTCAGAAAGTGGGCAAAAAGCGGATCCTGGAGATAATATCCATCACTGTTCAAATCAATAACGTCTTTGGCAAAGAGACCTTCTACGGCTTTTTTCAATGTGGAATTGGTCATTCCAAATTGCTCCATGGTCTCTTTTTGGTAGATATTCTTCCCGCCCGAATGGATTAATAATTTCAGGGCTTTTTTCTGATTCGTGCTCAGATTTTCCCATTCGAATATAAACAGGTCAGCTTCTCTCTCCAAAATCAAGGAAACTGCAAGCCCAACATGTTCGTTATTGCATTTCTCCGTGGTAATATTAAAGAGTTCATAAGCAATTTGCTGAGTATAATAGGGAAAGCCTTTCGAGATATCCAGGACATCCATGATCTGTTCCGGATTAATATGTTTGTCATATTGCTCAAATCCATTCCGGATATATTCTATCCATGAATCATCATCAATTTCTGAAATAGGCACATGCTTAACCGAACGGTAAAATGCATTTGATCGGTTAAAGAAGATTTGCGCTAAAATACTTTTTTTACTTCCGGAGAAAAGATAAGCAACATTATCACCGTGGTTCTGAATGATGGTTCTAAGTTTATTTTCAAAACCGAGTCGTTTGATTTCCTGAAATTCATCAAAAACGACAATTACTTTCACTTTCCGGTCTATCGCAATACGGCTGGGAAGATCAACAACTTCATCGAACACATAGGGTTGTTCGGGAATATCGAATGAAAGCGAATACTTCGCCTGCCCTGTCTGATCAAAATTAACCGAGATATTCGGCCTGATCTTCAGTCTTTTTTTAAAGAAGGTAATCACCTTATCGGTCGTTGTATAGAGTGACGTAGAAATGGCATTAAAATAATGATTGATAAATTCCCGCTCGTCGATAACACCCATCAAATCTAAAAATACAGGTTGGGTATTCATCCGTTGCAGGGTATTTTGAATCAATGACGTTTTTCCAAATCTTCTCGGTGCGTAAATCAACAGGTTTAATCCGTTATTCAGATCAGTCTGAATTGTTGCTATTTCGGACTTCCTGTTACAGAAGTATTTTCCGCTGACAACGCCGCCAAAAAAGAATGGATTTTGGGAATGGGTATTATTCATACTGAATATTATACTTTATGGTATAATACCTCAAGGTATAATGTTTAGTAATTTCTCGCGGTAACGTGGTGTCCAATGGGAAATATGGAATTACGAATGTTGAATGTAGAATTAGAGTCGGTCGTTTTCATCCATTTTCTCTCGCTCCACCAAGTTCATCAGAACTCCCGTCTCAACGGAGACTTCTGTTGGAGATGGAGAGCCCCTGATGGGGCGAAGTACGCTAAGTTCTTTTTATATATTCATTTTCTACGTGGCGTACTTGGCGGATGTCGCGAGAAGCATTATAATCCATTGACGATTCTAACGATGCCATTCTTGAGAGATTTCTCATTGAAATTTATCAACAATCCTAATTTCAGACCTGTTAGTTTTAAGTATGTCAGAAGTTGCTTCTTATGGATACCACTATTAAATCCCAAAAAACAAAATACAAATAATAAACAAATCACTCCATCAGGAGTCTCTGGTGAGACAATTATCTAAATCTCCCTATAGGAATAACTCGCTCCCCATTAAAATGTCTTTGCTTTGGTCGTATTTCATGGTGCAAGTCGCTCGTATTCCACGGGGCAGGCAATGTTCTAAACACTATTAGGATGTGACTTAAGTGAATTTTCTATTATTGAACTACAAATTTTTGTCAGTCGAGTTGATTCATTCAAGAGGCGATTGCCTTCTTTATCTAATTCTGTGTCTTGAATAGTTTCCAAAATGAGTTTAATCCAATATGAGGTCTCTTTCGACTCCTTTCGGCTAATTCTCATTCGCATAATAAAATCTTTTTTACTTAAAGATTCATTTGCCTTAATGTAATTTGCCCCTATTGGTCCGGATGACCTTATTAACTGTTTTATATCCTCAATGTTAATTAGAGTTTTGGAGATTTTCTTTAGCCATAGTCTTACATCTTTGGCAAAACAGTAGGTTCTCTCCTCAAGATCAAAAACTCTATTTTCGTTTTGGATTTTACTCATTTGAATTTGTCTCGAAGAGACTCCTTTGGAGGAATTTGTTTGAGATTTGTTATTTGGTGCTTAGGATTTAATATCTTAGGAGTGTACTTTAAAGACGATGTCGAGGAAGAGCTTTGATAGTTCGTTTTCAGTCATTGTTTTCTCTCGCGAAGTACGCAAAGTACGCTAAGTTCTTTTTATATATTTATTTTATTTGTGGCTCGTAGCGGACTCTGCGAGAGGTTTCTTCTTTTTTCAAAGCATTGCCAGGGGTAAATAATAAATAGACTTTTTCTTATTCAACCACGGAGCGCCCTGATAAAATATAATTCCGTATTTCGCCCGACCGGATTGGATTAGTTCTTCGATAACCGGCGTTGAAATATGATTTAGATTATTGGTTGTTTTTACCTCTATTGGGATAATAGAGTTATGGGTTTCGATTAAAAAATCAATACTGCCGGTTTTATATTTTATTTGCCCGGAAGGGATTACGTAATAGGGAACATAATAGTATAAAGAAAGTGGAAAATGGTAAAAATTTTGCCAATTATTAATTTGTGAATGCACGACACTTTCCAGATCGAATCCGTTATCTGTCTTCGAATCTCCTGGCGGAGGACTGATATAATAGACGATCCCGGGATCTACAAATGAGTAGATGACATGATAACTCTGTTTATAGTCAGTAAACAGTTTGCGGGAACGTCGAAGCAGGATTCCGTTCTGCATATAGAATTCTATGACGGCATTTATTTTCTCACGCCTTTTCAGGTGGGTTTTATTTAATATTGTCTGATAGGTAAATTCGCGATTATTCAGGCGGGCAATTTCGGTCAGGATTGTATCCTCTTCCTGCTGGTTTAATCCTGCGATTGGCTGATAGCCACGATTGATAATATTCGTGATGGCGATCAGTTTTTCTTCCTTTGTTTTCTCCTGGTAGACCAGTGGGATAGTACCGAGTAACCGATATTTTTGATAATCGTTATAAATTGACAGCCAGTCACCTTTTTGTTCAAGCAAAAAATCCGGCAAATTTCCTTCAAGCAGGTCCATCCAGAGTGTCGGACTTGATTTATCGCATAAATTCAAGTCTGAATATATTTCATTCAGTGAAAAAGGATACAGATGAAAGGCGCGAGCGCGTCGTTGCAGTCTTTGGCGCGCCTGGTTCAGCAGATATTGTGGTTGGGATCCGGTGACGATAAAAGATATGTTTTCTTCATCAAACGCGAGTTTAACCGCATCAAGAATTTCAGGCGTCTTTTGAATTTCATCGATACAGACAAGAGCCCGGTCACTTGTCTTGGATCGAATTGTTTTTAATAGAAAAGTGGTATCTGCAGCGATTTCCTGGCGAAATTTCAGATCATCACCGCTGAAAGCAAAACAGACAAATGAAGCCTTCAGCTTTTCAATTATTTGTTTGACCAGAGTTGTTTTACCAACGCCAATAATTCCCGCCAGAATAATTCCACGGGGTTTCCCGGAATTAAGGTAACGAATGATTTCAGATTCGATCTGTCTGGGAATGTATTTCATGGCCTATGATATATCACATAATTTTCTGGTAAATATCACGATGTTTTACTAAAAATATTGGAGATAATCACAAATATACCAGGGGAATGTCGAGAAGAAGCTTGGATCTTTCGTTTTCGTCATGGTTTCTCGGGTATCGGGATACAGGTTACGGGTATCGGGTTTTCCTGTTACCTGTTTCCTCTTTCCTCCGTAGTTTTTATGTTTAAAAGCGAGCAAGTCTCCTTTAATTTAGAGTTGAGAATAATTCTAAAAGGAAAGAAAGGAGACTTGCAATGGAAGAAATTAGGAGAAAAACGTGGACAGGGCAAAGACTTTTTGTTGGATTGGATCTTCACAAGAAGAGCTGGGTAGCAACTGTTC
>CAYYNL010000255.1:0-4776 GCA_964472925.1 uncultured Fibrobacter sp.
ATGAGTAATATTTTTATTCTGCCTAAAAAGCAGTTTATAAGTTTACTGGATAATTCTGATTTCAGAAATGATTTTATCAGGTTTCTTATGCATAAGCAGCGTTATTTGACAGAACGACTGATGCAAGTGCAATCATATGAAGTTGATCAAAGATTTTTTCTGTTTCTAAAAAAACATTTTGGGGAAAAAACGAAAATCGTTCCGGGGATTTCAAAGAAAGAAATGGCTGCAGCCATAGATACTACACCTGAGACTCTGTCCAGACTTCTTTTTCATTTGAAACAGCAGGACCTGCTTCGGTGGGAGGGGGCAGAGATTACTGTGAGTAAAAATTACTGGGATCTTTTCTGATTCGCATGTCAACACACTTCTGTTTCAATTTCCATAAAATATAACCGATGGTAATTCCATACAGATCTGTAACTTAAATGTAACTACCATTACCTTTTTTTGCGTCTTATTTTTTCAACATACTTATGCATCAAGGAATGAAGAAAGTTGAATTGTTCATTCTTTCTAGTTGCATTAAACAAAATCAAATGTATAGGGATACTCATTCAGTCAGCAATATAATTCAGGGTTTTATGATTGGATGTGATCTCTGCCTGGTGCTTCGCTTCACCCCCAAAATCCGGCGGCTTTCAATAGAAAGCTGCCGGATACCTTCTTCACCCTCAATTGTGCTGATATGTAAATGTATGTAGTTCTTAAAGAGCATTTAATATTGTACAATGAAAATCATTTGCCAATCCTGACAGACTTGGGCTATACTAAAAAGGTTTTACCTCCTTTTCTCTCCTGCAAGGCAGGAGAGATTGTGAAAGTGTTTTTCTGATTTGTTTGTGGTAAAGTGGTGTGCCTGTCTTTATAACGATATCATTTATGGTTATGTTACATAAGAGCTCAAAAATCTGCGAATTACTAATTTTTCAATCTCCACTGTCAGGAAAAGACCTGTAACAAAAACTGCAATTCTTATCCATTCAGAACTTCTGATTGGTACAGTCCCGAAAAGATGCTGAAATAGAGGTAAATAGATTAAGAGTGCTTGAAAAAAAATCAAAAGCACGGATGCAATCAGTGCTGGCTTACTGCCTGTGAGTCCTTTCAGGTTCCAGGAAGGTTTGGTTTTATACCTGCTGCTAAAAAGATACAACAGTTCACCTGCTACCAGAGTGTTTAAAGCAGCAGAACGGCACAATTGTATCGATTCACCCTGGTTAAAAAGAATAAAAAAATGGCCCAGGGTACCTGTTACCAGAATAGTTGAAACAAAAAGAATCCTCCAGATAAGAAAGCCGGTTAGAATCGGTTGATTTTGTTTTCTAGGCGGTCTTTCCATGATTCCAGGTTCTGGCGGCTCAAAGGCGAGTGCCATTGCCAGTGTTACTGCGGTAATCATGTTGACCCATAGTATCTGAACTGGAGTAAGAGGGAGATCCAGCCCTGTAATTATGGCAAACACGATCGAAAAAGCTTGACCACCATTGGTTGGAAGTATGAATAATATTGCTTTTATCAGGTTATCGTAAACTGTTCTTCCCTCCTTGATCGCATAAACAATAGAGGCAAAGTTATCATCGGTGAGAACCATATTGGAAGCCTCTTTGGCAACATCGCTGCCTTTTTTGCCCATGGCAATTCCAATATTTGCCCTTTTCAGGGCTGGAGAATCATTTACTCCATCCCCGGTCATGGCAACTACCTGCCCATCAGACTGTAATGCTTCTACCAGTCGTAATTTGTGCTCAGGAGTAGTTCTGGCAAAAACATCGGTTCTGGAAACTATCTTCTTAAGTTCATTATAGTCAGTTTCCTCTAATTGCTGGCCACTAATAAAAGAGCCGGATCCACCTATTCCTATAGATCTGGCTACTGCCCAGGCGGTTGTTGTGTGATCACCTGTTATCATTTTCACTCTGATTCCGGCAGTCTGGCAACTTGCTACAGCCTTGATTGCTTCCTCTCTGGGAGGATCGAACATCCCTATTATCCCCAGAATTATCAAATCTCTATTCAAATCATCGAAATGTAATTCCCGATGATCTTCTGTGGTATATTTACAGGCAAAAGCTATCAATCTTTGCCCTTTTGCAGCAATTAGCTCCATTGACTCCTTCCAGTAATCAAGATCAAGTGGGTTTATTTCTGAATCGCTTTTTTGTTTATTGCAACGGGTGAGGATGACTTCCGGAGCACCTTTAATGTAGATAAATCCGTTTCGTTGATGATCATGGTGAAGTGTAGCCATGAATTTATTTCTGGATTCGAAAGGAATTTCATCGGTTCTGGGGAACTGTTCTCTGATTTGCTTTTGATTGATTCCGTTTTTCATTGCTGCTGTTACCAGTGCTCCTTCGGTAGGTTCTCCGCTTAAAGTCCATACACCATTTTTCTGATAGACTGATGAATTATTGCAAAGTATGGCTGCTCTAAATAATTCAGAAAGAACCGGTGTGTTGTTTTCTAGCGGTATTGCGCAACCTTCGATGGTGAAGTCACCTCTAGGTTCATAACCACTGCCGCTTACATTAATAAGTTTATCTGAAGTCAGAATTGATTTAACAGTCATTTCGTTTTTGGTAAGTGTTCCGGTCTTATCAGAACATATTACAGTAACCGATCCCAGGGTTTCCACAGCAGGAAGTCTGCGGATAATGGCATGCTGCCTGGCCATACGTTGTACACCGATTGCCAGAGTAATTGTCATGATAACAGGAAGACCTTCAGGGATTGCTGCGACTGCCAGACTGACAGTAACCATGAACATGTTTACAATTCCATAATTGCGGAAAAAATATCCTGTTGCGAATGTTATTGCAGCCAGACCAAGTATAAACACAGTAAGCCATTTGCTGAATTGAGAAACCTGACGAAGTAATGGAGTTGACAACTGCTCCACTTGCCGCAAAAGTATGCTTATTTTTCCCAATTCAGTATTGGTACCGGTTGCGACTACTACGGCACTGCATTTTCCAAAAATTACCAGAGTTCCTGAAAATATCATGGATTTACGATCTCCTAAAGCCGCAGACTCTTCTACCGGCTCACTGTCTTTTTCTACTGGCCCAGATTCACCAGTCAAAATTGATTCATCTATTCTGGTGTTGCGGCTGTGAAATATACGGCAATCTGCAGGGACTCTGTCTCCAGCTTGAAGGATAACAATATCACCTGGAACTAATTCTTGTGCGTTAATAGAAATCTGATGGCCATCCCGAATAACATTTGATTTAGGTGAAATCATGGATCTGATACTTTCAAGGGCTTTTTCTGCTTTCCCTTCCTGTACAAATCCGATTATGGCATTTAGCAAAATTACACCGAAAATGACACCTGTATCAACCCATTGAGTAAGCAGAGCTGAAATGAGAGCGGCAACTAACAGCACATAAATCAAAATGTTGTTAAACTGAAGAAGAAATCTTTTTACAGGCGATTCCCCTTTGTAAGAGGGAATCTGATTTGGCCCGTATTTCTCCAGGCGGCTTTTTGCTTCTATACTGCTTAATCCACTGCTATCACATTGCAGCTCTTTAAAGACCGAACTCACTGGTTGACTATACCAATTTACTGGGGCGGATTCTTTAATGTGAAATTTTTCTGTTTTTGCCATTATTGGAGTCTCCAGATAAATATTACCCTGGTTAAAGCAAAAAAAAGACCTTTAGCTCAGTACATTTTGGAACTCTTTTTGCGGAATTGTATGAGAGAAGTGTGTCTATCAAGATTAAACTGGAGTGCTTTCATGAAAAAATTAACATTAAGCTTATTTGTGATTTTTCTTTTCAATGCAACTATTCATGCCCAGAGCCCTCAAGTCCAGGAGTCAGACTCCAGCAGAATGGGTCGTTGCCATATGATGGGTATGGGGATGATGATGCCCAGAGTAGTTGCCAATCTTCCCGATGGTTCGATACTGGTTCAAAGTGGTCAGATACTGATTAAGTATGATCAGAATCTAAATCTGGTCAAACAAGTTACTGTACCTTCAGATACTGTTTCAATGAAACAACTTCAGAACATGTGCCCGGAATTCCCTCCGGAATATGGCAAGCAACCAAAAAAACAGGGCCCTCCTCCAAAAAAACAACCGTAAATCCTTTTATTTATTTAAATTCGCTGAAAAACCAGGTTTGCAACCTGGTTTTCTTCTAATAGAACATCCTTTTCTGAAGTTCGATAACTATATTCAATGGGTAAAGTTGTGAATAAGTTATGGCTTAAATAAGTAAATGTTTAAAATTCAAAACATTAGCAGAATTATAAAATTTGGTACTGTTGGTGTATCCGGAATTTTTGTAAACAGTGCTATACTGGTTTTTTTTACCGAGATAGTCAGAATCGATTATCGCTTTTCATCTATAACCGCAATAGAAATCTCAATATTAAATAATTTTCTTTGGAATTCAGTCTGGACCTGGAAAGATCAAAATGTGACAGACTCCGGCAGTGTTTTCCTTCGTTTGCTCAAGTTTCATCTTTCCTGCATCTTTACTGCATTCTTCATTAATTATGGCTTATTAATTTTATTAACCGAACTGTTTAATGTCCCATATATGATTTCTAATCTGATAGGAATTGCAGCAGGTTCTGCAGTAAACTTTCTCACCAGCCATTTTTGGGTTTTTCAAAACAAAAATGAAATGAGATCCAAAGAAGCTATAGCGGTTCAATTCTTGACAAAAAACTCTGAAGAGAATTAAACCTAAATTCCGCAATTGGATGTGGCGCATTCGCGTAACCTATTGATTGCTAAGCCAATCAGGTGTTTGG
>CAYYNL010000256.1:0-4683 GCA_964472925.1 uncultured Fibrobacter sp.
GCTTTTCATGTGCGAATGATTCCCGCACTCAGGGAAGCCGGTATCACCGCGGTTATTTATGACTCTATCCACCGCTATCGTTCATGTAAGGATTACCCTTATTCAGGGCCATCCGAAGGTTTGCTTCCCCCCAATCCGGCTGACCAGCAGAATCAGCCATCAAAAGACTGGATTCAATTGTCTAATATCTGGGCCGGAAGCAAAATTAGTCCATCACTGCTCAAACCTGAATATGTAAAATATGAGGATTTCGACGGTAAAGTTTATTCCCTTATAGGCATACCTGCAGAACGATATATTGGAAATGAAGATGGGCGGGGAGGCTTTGGTGCTTTACAATATCAGGATGTACTGACCCAGGTGCTTGACTGCATAATTCGGTTCAACTCTTTTGATCCTGCGCACCCTCCCTTTTTTGTTCTTCATTCAGATGGTGACAACCATGGAGGAGGGGCAGACAGTTATTATCATCACAATACAGAGCGGCTGGTAGACTGGATTAAAGGAGATCCCCGTTTTGAGTTAACCACCATAGAGGATTATCTGAAACGTTTTCCTCCCGATCCCTCTGAAATGGTTCATATAGAGCCAGGTGCCTGGAGTGGTGCAGATAATGGAGACCCCCAATTCAAAAAATGGTTCAGTTACAGCGAAAATTCATATTCTCCGGACTTAAATTCCTGGGCAGTTCTCACTGCTTTACAAAATTCTATCCACAGCCTTGAGGATTCCAACCTCCAGGTTGAGTCTTTTGAGATGGCTCTGAGATTACTTTTGACTGCAGAAACCAGTTGTTACTGGTACTGGACCGGACAGCAGATATGGGATCAGCAGGTAACCGAAGCAGCCAATACAGCATACAACCTGATAAGCTCTTCCATAAACATTCTGATAAATGCAAATAACGATTCTACCGGTCCAACAATTTTTCCACCCTGGATCACACCCGAAAATCCAGGTGGACTTACCTGGGGACAGGGCTCCCTCAAAGAGGCCGATAAAAAAGGAACTGTTCATACTTTTATTTATGATATCAGTGGGTTATCTTCTGTAGAGCTTGTTCTGAGAAGTTCAGGTAAAGAGAAGCGCCTGTCAATGAATTCTCATGGCGCCTATCCCTCCAGAACCAATGCGTTGGTTACCGCAGATTATTTCACTTTAGAGCTGCCACCATCGCTGGGTGATGTCCGTTACTATATCGAGGCAACAGACAAGCGGGGTAATCGCTCTTTTTCCACTCTGGAAAGGATATTTCTGGAATAACTGAGCAGATAAAAATTTCAAATCTTAAATTCCAAATTACAATTTTTAAAATCATAAAACAGGAGAACAAGAGTGTAGGAAAATCCGAAATACTAAACAGGAATAAGACTTTTGAGAGTAGTTGAAGTTATCCAAATTTGGCTTGTTTACCATCTATTGTCAATATTTGGAATTTGAAAAATTGGTTATTGGAATTTGTTTAGATAACCAGATTACTTCAGACTATATATTGTTTTGTAAATTTTTTCTTATTTGATATTATCAGGTTATTTTTTCTTGTTCATCTTTTTTTCCAGTAACTTGTTTAGCTTTTTTTCCACCCCAAATATCCCCCGGTTTTCAAAATCAGGCAAAACAGGTGGAGGGGTATCATCATAAACATTGATCCATTTAGCCTCCATAGAGGAATCAAAAAACATGATCCAGGCGTTTTTAGTAATTTTAAACTTTCTCAACTTGCTTTGAATTATTCGTCCACCTCTGGGAATATTTGAGATCACAAAATCAATATAGGCATATTTCAGTCCTGTTCCTGCCCCTATTACCATTCCCATTTTATTTTTGCGCAAACCCAGATTCAGCTCATCAATCAGCTTAATCTTATACTCCTCATTTTCCATTTCATCATTTTGCCGCCAGCGCTCCATTTTCAAGTAACAAAAGGTTTCATTGAAATTGGAGAAACGCTCCGAATAAAAACTGTAACCATTATGATAGCTTTCGATGAGCTGGGGAAGCATGGTGCACATGGTAACCATATCAGAACGACCTGTGTAATCACACTCTTCAGGCGGTTCAAAATCTATCCCTACCCACTCCCCCATTCCTTCCATTGTACCATAGGGTTCTTTGGGAAGCCTTTCCCTTGCTTCTTCCACTTTTTCATCGATAAATTTGGGCAATTCACGAATAGGATACACCTTCTCATCTCCGGGTATTTGAGAGATAATGTCCAGGCTTCCCACCCATGTTCGTTGTTTTCTTTCTCCAATCAAAAAGCTGATTCCCTCGGATAGTTCATCAATCGCTTTGTATTTATTTTCAACTGTGGTTGCATCTTTGTGGATAAATAAAATGTTTATTCGGTTGAGATGATCCAGAGAACCGGAAAACATATACTCATCAAGATTTCCTTTAGTCCTCACTTCAACCAGCAATTTGATAAGTTCGTAGTCATAACGGGGACGTTGAAAACAAAATCCCCAGCTCCTTCCAATAGTTCTGCATTTTTTCCACATCAGCTCCACTAACGGATAAAGATCCACTCTGGAAGTAATCGATATCACCAGATCCATGCTCCGTAAGCTTCTTGGAATAAAGTAATAATCCAGATCCGGATGTACCTTACTTAAAATTCTGTCCAGAAACTGATGCGGTTTAAAATCATTTTTTTGGTGAAACGCAGGAATTATTAAAGCTGCATTTTCCTGAAATGCTTTCCAGAATGCATCCACCCGTTTTGAATATTTCTCTTCCTGATAAAAATGAACCAAGCTTTTTTTTCCCGTTTTTTTAATAGTTTTCTGCATTTGTACTCCTGATCCTAACTATTAAATTTGGCAGACAAGTCTGAAATATCATTATCCTAAATGCCCTCAGAATTCAAACAAGCTCTCCGCCTGTTTTAGCAGTTTCCGTTAGTTGTAAAGGAAATTCTCGGGAATAATGTAATCAGGAAAAAAGATGAGAGTAAAAAGAAATATGAAATGTTTGAAAGGTCTAAATGACCCCGATACCCCACATACAGTCCAGGCAAAGCCGTGATATCCTCAAATAGTTATCATTGAATCTAAACTGTTGTAATACTGTGATGCAACAGTTTTGATGCAGTCGGTTTTTTAGTTTGAAATCACTTAAGAACAAAATAACACTGCAATTTTCTACCCAATTGTTTGATTTGAATCATTGTCGTCCTTCACAGTAGACTGATGCGAAGAACTTGTTCAGCAGTATATTAATTACGAAAAGTAGAGATGTGTGGTCAATTTTCAGTCCTCACCACAAGATTTCTGCCGATTCTTAAAACTGTCTGTGGGGTAATACCATTGAGGCTGCATAATCTATTGATGCTTGTGCGGTAACGTTTAGCGATGCTACTGAGGTTATCCCCTTCTTTGATTTTATGGGTTACAGTTTTTCTGATTTGCTCTAGATAAGCGAAATCATCTTTGTATAATTTGAGAGTATCACTTTTTAACCGGAAATTTTCAAAATCGATGATAATGCCTGGATCAAAAGGCTCACCGTAATATCGTGTCTCAAAATGCAGATGGGTTCCTGATGCTCTGCCGCTTCTTCCACCCAAACCGATCACCTCCCCTGCTTTTACTTTGCAATTAGGAACTGCAATTGTTTTAGATAAGTGCCCATAAATTGTCTCCACTCCCCAGCAGTGCCTTATGGCTACTACTCTGCCATAACCATGCCGGTCATATAATACTGCCCGAACTATTCCATCGAACGCCGCCCTAACCGTATCTCCTGTATTTAATTTTAGATCAATGCCATGGTGCCAAAAGCAAAAGTCGCGTCTTCCAAAATTAGAGGTAATCTGGCCGTTAAAGGGATGAACATAAAATTTGTTTCTGGAGGTATCCCTCAACACGATTCTCACCGTATCAAAAAGATAACTGCAATCGATTTTGCCGGAATTTATCTTGATTTTACTCCATGCAAAAGTATCAATTTCAGAGTAAGCACTGTCATAAAGTGTATTGACACTCTCCTGCAAGTCGCTCTTTTTTGAATTTACGATTATAGAAGAATCAATACTTTGGGACTGAAATCCTGCGCCAAAGAGACCACCTGAAGCTATACACATAATTATCAGTAGCAATGAACGAAACATCTTATCCCGAATAACAATTAATATTCTTGTTGTGTTGCAGCCAATGTTCCCGAAAAATCAATTATTTCCGATAGGAACAGTCCATCTTGACTATGTGCTTGCGGTATAGTCTTAAATGAAAAAAATGATGATGTCAATTAGGTATTTCTAGAAATATTTCTAAATGAACTTCGGATAATATAATCAATCCCTGGGAGAAGGCATTACTTTTTTTAAATGGGTGAAGTCAAACCATGGAAGAATGCATTACCTTTTTTAAGGGGTGAAATGGAATGCCCATAGGCAGTAGTATTCGGTTAATTAGCCAAAATCATTGCAGTAACTTGTATTTTTAAACCCGAAGATCTTTTGTAACTGTTTCGTTTTTTAAAAAAATAACGCTGCGGCTCTGCGTTAGACAATCCTATTCCTCCAGATTCCCGCATAGCAAGTTCAAACTATTTAAATAAAAGAAATAAGGTAATAAGATTTTCCTCTTGTGTACCAGTCTACTAGGTTTGACAGCTAATACTAAAGTTAAAAAAAATTAAACTACGAAAAAATACCTTCGAAGAGAGGTTAATAGAAGTCCG
>CAYYNL010000257.1:0-4639 GCA_964472925.1 uncultured Fibrobacter sp.
AATAAAATAATAATTTGAGAAACTGACTGACCCCATGGTTTATTTTAGGGTTTCTTATGAGAGGGAAAAATAACTCTTTGTTCTCTATTTGGGCATTGAATTTATTTTTCCGAAAAACATTTATCCGATTTTCTTTAAAAAAATTATCCCTGCGAGATACAAAAATGAAACTAAAACCAAAACAGCGTCAATACCTCAAAGGATTGGGACATTCTCTTAAACCCGTTATTCAGGTGGGAAAAGAGGGCATTAGTGAAGCGGTTTTGTCCAGCACCTCAAAAGCTCTGGATGATCACGAACTGATAAAGATAAGCATTCTGGAAACTGCAGATCTGGATCGTAAAGAAGCATCTCAATTGTTTGCTTCTGCCATGAATGCAGAAGTCGTTCAAACCCTGGGAAGAAAAATTCTTCTATTTCGCAGAAACAAAGAAAAGCCCAAAATACAGATTCCCGATTCACCGGTGCTAAAAAACACCAGGGAATAATAAGCCGCTTACAATCCAGGCTACAATTCCACTGATCAACCCATAAAGGACACATACTGGTAGATTTTGTCGAATTAATAACCCCTCTTTTCCCACTAACCCCACAGTTGTAAGCACAGCTACTACATTATGTATACAGATCATATTGCCGGCAGCACTCCCTATTGTTTGCAACGAAAGTACAGGTGTAACCGGCAAAGATGCACTCTGTGCTATTCCATACTGAAATGGCCCAAACATGATATTGGAAACAGTAGCACTCCCAGATACAAAAGCCCCCAAAATCCCCACCATGGGAGCCATCAGATACCATATCCTGCCACTTATTGCAGCTGCAGCCCTGGCAAGCACAATAAGCATCGAATCCCCGGAAGATGCCTCTGCGGAATTCATCATTACATAAACCATCCCTAACGCAAACACCAGGGCAATAGCAGCCGGAATAATCATGTGAACTACCTCCACCCATGCCCTGGACGCTGCTTTCCAGTTTAGCCCGTGAAGATAAGGAACAAAAAGAGCAACCAGTAAAAATGGGAATATCCCAGGATTATAAAGAGGTTCTATGTCTCTGCTTATTGTTGTCCCTAAAATATTATTCCACCCTATTGACCAATGCTGTAACAGAGGATCGATCCCAAATACTGGAAGCCTGCTAAGAAGTAATAAGATTCCTACCATTATATATGGAAGCCATGCCCTAAACACCCCAATAGATCTTTCTACACTGGTGGTTATATGTTCCCCTGCTTTAACTCTACCCTCCCAGTGCCCAGGCCAGCTATTATGAGGCGGAAAATCCCAATTTCCAAACGAAGGAAGCAGTTTCCATTTTAATAACAGCACAAAAGCCACCAACCCAAAAAGAGAACCTGCCAGAGATGGAAGCTCCGGACCAACAAAAGTTGCAATTATCATCTGTGGGAAAGTAAAAAGGACTCCAGCCAATAAGGCTATCGGCCACATCTTAAGCCCACTTTTAAAGGACCCGGTACTGATTCTGGTCATAAGCGATATGGTAACTACAGGCAAAAAAGTACCCACCAATAAACTGAGCCATCCGGCTATCATTCCCACATCCGATAAAAATTCATTGAAACTTATACTGTTTCCGTTCTTGTTTACCGGCCATAATGCAAGCTCCCTGATCGTCTCAAAACCGCCCCATATAGGAACCCCTACTGCACCAAAAATGGTTGATGGCCCGGAAACCAAAAGAGTTACGACCGCAGCAACAAATGGTGGAAAACCCATACCCACAAGTAATGGCGCCCCTATGGCAGCAGGGGTCCCAAATCCTGCCGCACTCTCTAAAAATCCTCCCATAAACCAGGCAATCACCAAAACCTGAATCCGCTTATCAGAACTGAGACTGGCCATGGAGTTTGAAATCTGTGCAATACCGCCACTTCTGCGTAAAAGCTGCAAAATCAGTAATGCTCCAAAAACGATAATCAGAATGTCTATAGCATTGATGACACCTGCAATAGAAGCAGCCGCAATCCAGGATAGAGGCATCTCCCAGGCAGTTATGGCCACTATCGCTGCTACTGCCCATCCTACAGGCATCGCCTTGCTCGACGGCCACATCAGCACCATCATCAATACACCAACAACCAATATAGGTAAAGCAGCCAAAATTACTAGCACCCAAAGACCCCTTTTCTGCATAACAAAAGCAAGATTCAATCCAATGGCAATTTTCCTTAACAGAGGGGTGACTTCAGATATTTTTTAGTTAACTTTATAACTTTATCTTTGATTTGTTAACTAATTATTGTAAATTTAATCTGTTTTTATTTATT
The DNA here is from genome assembly GCA_964472925.1 of uncultured Fibrobacter sp. GTDB lineage: Bacteria > Fibrobacterota > Chitinivibrionia > Chitinivibrionales > Chitinispirillaceae > JAAYPC01. The sequence continues at coordinate 2,294 of CAYYNL010000257.1, forward strand.
ATCAACTAAGGAGGTTTAATGACGGTTTTAAAAAAAGTAACCAGAATGTGTTTCCCGGGTGTGCTCCTTTTAACTATGGGTTGCGCATCAGTATCCAATTCTCAGACCGGTAAACCTCTGGGTAAAGGCAATGCTCATAAGCAGAAGAAAACGAACTGGACTGATATCCAAAATAAAAATCTCTGATCAGGACAGTATCTTTAATATCATCAGTTATATTTACATGTAAATATTCGACGGACTTTCCTCTAACAAAAGCTAACTCGTAATTACCCGCAGGCACATCCGATAAAACATACCACCCATTTACATCTGGTTTTGTTGCTGCCCCAAAGCCAGGAACAATAATCTTAATCCAATCAACCTTTTCTGTGCTTATCACCCTTCCTTTAAGAGTGACAAGAGATTTAAGCACTACCGGTTCCCCTAACTGCAATGAAGTCTGCATCTTCTTAACACAAGAAAGGTCACATTTCCCCCTGGATACATCATATATGTAAAGCAGATACTGCCCGTCAGGAACTCCCTGAAGAATAAAATAACCGTTTCTGGAGGTGGTAGTTGAATATGTCTTAAGAATGGAATCGTGCTGGTCGATAATGCGCACATCAAAAAGAGATACTATTGCATCAGCCGCATCTGTTGAATCCGAATGAACAGCTCTGCCAATAACCACTTTCCGTTCAATCTCGTTTAAGGCGTTTTTTTTAACCAAAAAACATGAGTTTAACAGCAATAATAATGGTAAGCAGAGTGATACGGATAATTTAATCCTGATATTCAATTCCCCTCCCTGGTCAGGTTACATTGAATCAGGTATTGGCAACTATTTAATCTTACCACAGTTTTGCTGTTCAAACAATAATTTTTTCACAGGGAAAGCTTTTGGCTACAATCTTGTTGCGCCCGGAGTTTTTCGCCTGGTATAAACGTTCATCTGCACATTTAAGCAGCTCCTCAGCAGTGGAGATATCGGGTGTCACTTCTGCCAACCCCTGGCTCATAGAGATCCTCAGCTCAGTATTCTCAAAGATAAAAACATGCTTTTCGATTATACTACGAAGATTTTCTGCCAGTTTATATGCAGAGTTCAGGTCAGTTTCTGGAAGAATACAGCAGAACTCCTCCCCGCCATAACGGGTATACAGATCTATACTGCGTAATCTTTCCAGATTCAGTTGAGCAAATTCCTTCAGAACAAAATCACCGCAGATATGTCCATAAGTATCATTGATGTTTTTAAAAAAATCTATATCCTGAATAATTACCGAAAAAGGACGCCCATAGCGTCTGAACCGCTCGATCTCTTCTTTTAGACGACTGAACATGAAACGACGGTTGAATGCTCCTGTCAATGGATCTCTGATATTCATTTCCAGCAGTTTCTGTTCGTAAGCAGCTATCTCGGTGACATCTTGTATCATAATATAAAGGTATTGGATCTGATTGTCTTTATCGCGTAACGGCCCCATCGTAACACTCTGTTGCATGGTGCTAAAACCCGTGCAAACAGTATAAGCTGATTTCAAAGGAAAAACATATTTGTGAAGTTTCTGAGAAAAAAAGGAAAAATTACCAAATTTCAGAACCGATTTGCATGAGCGATTAAACCACTTGGTTTTCAGTTGTGGATAGAATTCAAATAAAGAGTGACCGATAATCTGTTCTGCCCTTATTTCACTGTGCGTCTCCATCCATCGGTTCCATTTGGTTACCATCAATTCTTTATCCAGAACGACAATACCCACATTAATCATATCGAATATCTGGGCAAAAATCATTGGTACGACTCCATAAATTTATCTAATGCAACTTTTAACCACTCTATTGATTCATGATCGGTTATTATCAGAATAAAACCTCTTATGTCCTTCTGCTGAAATCTGAACAATGTCTTCATTGCTATAACGGTATGCTCAGGATCAAATGATTTTAAAAGCCGATCGAATTCCGCACTTTTTTCGTAAATCGCTTGTGGTGGAGAATAGATTACAGATGTTTTCAACAGCTCGCTGATTTTACCCACACAAGCCCCAATCAGGATATTTCCAATCTCCATTATTATTTCTTTTTCCAAAGAAGCTGCAGGGATGGTGACTTCACAACATTTTATATCAGAATCTTCGATTATATCCGTAAGATCGTGTCCAGCACCATTTGGAAAAACAAAAAAGCCGTATCCTCTAAAATCTCCAATAAATCTCTGATTGATAACCACAACCTGAGAATAGCTCTGCAGATTTTTTGTAATGTACAAAGGTAACTCTCCTGCGACCAGCAATTCAATATCTGGTACACTGAGCTCCACATATACATCTATCACATCAGCCAGATCAGCAGTAGCAT
>CAYYNL010000258.1:0-4635 GCA_964472925.1 uncultured Fibrobacter sp.
TGGTGAATGCCTCCACCATCTGCTCCGTAATAAGACCTATATCGGTACCGTTTTCGCCTGCGCCTTTACAGGGAGATACGGATTTGACAAAATAATTGTAATCAGGATGTGCCTCAGAGATAAAGACCGGCTCCTTGGAAATATTACTCTGATGAACAACAGCATTTCCATTAAACGGTAATCGGTTTTTATAAATATTATTATTAATGATTCGTGTTTTTCTGGCCTCAGGAGCGATAAAAACACCGTACTGCTTGTTTGAAAGAAGAATATTGTTTCTTATCAGAACTTCTGTCCTGTGCGCACAGAAAATTCCACAATAACCATTTTCCAGAATGACATTATGATCAATACTGGTACGGGTTCCACGAACCGACTCTAAAAAAATACCGGTCCACTCATTTCTGTAAACAATATTGTTGTTTATCTCAGGAAGCGACATAAGGGCATGAATTCCTGCCCCTTTATTATCAACAATCAGATTTCTTTTTATGATCGGACGGGAATTTTTGCACAAAATTCCAGTTGTTCCATTGCGAATAGTAAAATTGGTAATAGTAGCCCCGTCTGCTCCTATGACACAAGGCCCGGCTCTTCTTCCATCTATTATAGTATTCACCATGTCTTGTCCCTGAAGCACCACATTGTCTGCTAAAACGATGTTTTCATAATAAATTCCCTTGGTAACATAAATGGTATCACCCTCATCAGCCTGACCAAAGGCCGATTCGATCGTAGGGAAATCATGAGGAACAACGATCTTTTTGCCTGCTAAACAGCAGCTGACTGCAGCCAGAACAATAAGAAGAAAAATTATGCAAATTTTTTTTGGTGAATTCATAGTATCCGGATTTATTAAGGGCTTAAATTGATTTGCAGATAGATAAGTACACTCCTCCGCTGCAGACCTCGGAGGGGATGGCATAATATAGTTTTCCCCCTTGTACGATGTCAATTCCCCCCCTTTTAGCTGCCAAGCTGCATCTATTTTGACATCTCAGGACCCTATCTAAAAAAGTATATCCACAAACTAAATGCAAGTGTTTTCTGCCTACATATCCAATTTAAGCACAATTTCAACCTCTCTATGTGTTCATTTCTTTTTATTGAATAAACATAAGTGAATATACTAGTTTTAATACTAAAACCCGGTTAGTTCTGAAATCAAGCCTTAAGCTACATTCAGTTAATGAAAGTGTAATATATGAATAACTTTTTCTCTAAGCCAGTTAATTCTTTGCTACTACTCCTTATAATCTCGTTTAATTCTTCAGAGATATCTGGTTTTGGTAAAAACAAAGTTCAATATTCTGCCCTCTCCTGGTGGATGAGACCATCAAAACACTATATCCTTTATTATCATCAGAATAAAGATACTCTGCCGGAAATCGCTTACAGATGGATCGCTAATGCATACAAATCTCTTTCAGAGGACCTCAATTTTACCCACGATTCCCCCATACCCATCATTATTTACGGTAACCCCACACTTTTTGCCCATACTAACATTATCTCTGAAATTTTACCGGAAGGGGTCGGCGGTTTTACCGAGGTTTTTAAAAACCGAATCGCAGTCCCTTTCAGTGGCTCCTATTCCGAATTACGCCACGTTCTTCATCATGAAATGGCCCACGCTTTTGTTTTTGGAATAATCTTCGATAAGTTTGGCGGTGCCAGCGCTATGTTCAATAATGCCCAAATCCCATTCTGGTTTAATGAAGGCAGTGCTGAATATCTTTCTACCGGATGGAATTGCGAAGCAGATATGTTCCTAATGGAACAATCCCTAAATAACTCTGTACCCCTACCCAGCTCCCAGCTTGATGGATATATGGCCTACAAAGCCGGACAATCTTTTCTTCATTTTCTTCACAAAAGCAGAGGCGATAGCGCATTCTCCTGTTTTTTAAAACAATTCAGAAACACTAAAATGGTCGATAACTCCATTCTGAAAGTCTATAAAAAATCCACTGAAGATCTGGGAAAAGAGTGGCTCAAAGAATTAAGACGGATCTACTGGCCAGAGATCGCCCAAAGAGAAGATCCCTCAACCAAATGCAAATTTGTTACTTCCCACCTGAAAACAAAAGATCAGTATAACCTCAGACCCAGAATCTCTCCTGATGGAGAAAAAATAGCCTTTTTCAGCGACCGTAAAGATTATACCAGAATTCTTATCACCAATAAAAAAGGAAAAGTGCTCCATCAGGTAAGTCAAACTGGTTTTGGAGGCTTCTTTGAGTCTTTTCACCCTTTCAGAAGCGGAATGTGCTGGTCGCCTGATGGAAAACAACTGGCATTCGTGACACTGCACAAAGGTCGCGATGAAATCCGAATTGTTAATGTCGACAAAAAAAAGCTGATTAAAAGAATTAGACTGCCCCTTGGAAGCATCAGTAGCCCAGATTGGTCAAAAAACGGAAAAGAAATCGTTTTTTCTGCCATAACCGACGGCCTAAGCGACCTCTTTATTTACAATATCGAATCCGATTCACTTAAACGCCTGACCAAATCGCTTCAATACGAGGCTGACCCACACTTCTCCCCAGATGGACAGAAAATTCTCTTCTCCATTGAAGATACCACCGGATCTGCAATGCATCCCAATTCACCCTATGGAAGCACCCCCAGCGAACTGGCAATTCTGGAACTCTCTACTGGCAATATATCCAAAATTACCAATACTAAATGGAACGAAAAACAACCCTGCTTTTCACCCGATGGAAAAAGCATCACCTACGTTTCCGATCGAAACGGTCTGGACAACCTTTATATCTGTCCTCTTGATTCCACCGAAAAATCCAGGCCATTAACCGATTTTGTCGGCGGATGCTCCAATCCCGATTGGGCACAAGATTCTTCTTGCATCGTTTTTTCCCTTTTTCAAAACCAGGGATGGGATGTACTACTGATAGAAAACCCAGAGAAAAAGCTCTCCAAAGACAGCCTCATAACTACTCAATGGGTAAAAAGCTGGAGCGATTCTTCGGTATCATTTTTTAATAAAGCAGAAATTAAAGCCGATAGTACTGCTGAGCTTAAAGAAACCGTCCATCCAGGCCCAAAACACCGACCCTTGGGAAAAAACAAAATTCCTAAGAATAAAAAAGATACTTATGATGACAGCACAAACTCTTTATCAGTGTCACAAAAAAGCTCCGATTCCTTAACTGTAAACGATAGCCTGAAAAATCGGCAGATCGCCACTGTTATGGATAGCTCCTTACAAAACGATATCGATTCCACAAAAGCATCAGATACTACCCAGAGTAAACCACTATCCACACCCGCCATTACAGGCAGCGACAGCTCTCAGCAAAAAACTGATAATGCTGTCAATGAAGGCAGTAAAGTACTTCCATACCGTTTAAAGTTCACACCCGATATGGTCGCGTTCGGACTGGGAATGAGCAATTATTACAGCCCGGCCGGTCAGATGCTCCTTTCTTTCAGTGATCTTATGGGTGATCACCGAATCACGGTAGCAGCCGATATCCAAGGTAATTTTAAAGAATATATGCACCTTTATGCATCTTACATTTACCTGCGCTGCCGGGCCGATGTCGGAGCAGGAGGCTTCTTTAACAAGGATTATTCTTATGCCGACATTTTCGGCAGACGCTTATATCATGACCAGGAAAACGGTGCATTCTTATTTATCCTTTTCCCTTTTTCTACTTTTACCAGGCTTGATCTGGAGCTTTTATACCGTGACATCAAAAGAGATCCCATGAGTTCGGATGATCCTGTTGTAAAGTCAACAGCATTCCTTCCATCCCTCTCTTTCACTTTCGACAACATTCTCTGGGGAATCACCGGCCCTCTCAATGGAGTTCGGGCCACAAGTAAAGTTCTTCTTTCTCCTCCGCTCGATTTTGTTGATGATCATTTTATCTCTTTCGATACAGACATAAGAGCCTATTTGCATCTGTTCAATCGCTTTGTCTGGGCCAACAGAGTATTTTTAGGAATAAGCAAATCACTCGATGATAAGGCTTCTGCACGAAGATACTTTCTGGGAGGCAATGACAACTGGTTCTCATACAGCATTAATGAAGAAAATTACGATCAGAATATTTACAACTCATTTTATTCCGATTTTGTCACTCCCTTCAGAGGCTACAATTATATGGACATAACCGGAAGTAGAGTCGCCGTGTTGAATTCAGAGTTCCGCTTCCCATTCATAAGGGAAATCTCGGTAGTCTGGCCACTGTCGATGCAGATTCGCTATATCAACGGAGCGCTCTTTGCCGACATAGGCAATGCCTGGAGCGGAGACGACAAATATCATGGTTTACCGTTACCCGAAACGATCTATGGCGGATTCGGGTTTGGTATGCGTGCAGATTTGGGAATATTCATTTTGCGTTTTGACCGGGGATGGCCCACAGACTGGAGACGTGACGTGGGAAAACCGATCAATTACTTCTCTTTAGGGGCAGAATATTGAACTTCTGGCAGTAACTTCCACTTAATTCGGCTTATTAAAAACTATCTGCCACTCTTCAAAAACAACCTGCCACTCTCCAAAAACAACCTGCCACTTCCCTAAAACAACCTGCCACTTCCCAAAAACGATCTGTCACTTTCCAAAAACAATCTGTCACTTTCCAAAAACAATCTGTCACTTTC
>CAYYNL010000259.1:0-4629 GCA_964472925.1 uncultured Fibrobacter sp.
GGAAAGCGTTTAGAGGAAAAAAGGCATCAAAATCAGGGCCAAGAGCTGGTGCTTTTGAGAAACTGCAGAAATAAGGATATGGAAAAAAATTTCCTCCGTCCCCTTCAAAAAAATCCCAAATTATGATCATCATCCAATAAAAAAACGGATTAATCAAGAGCAATTAAAGGCTGAGTAGCATTTAGTCAGCTCACGCATTGAGCTTTTATTACAATTACTAAGATTCTTACAATACAATAATTATGATTCCTCCGTCCCTATAGCCCCTGTCAACCAGCACCGCCGTATTAACCATCCTTCCCTGCCAAAGCCTTAAACTCTTCAATATCTTTTCTGCACCAGCATTTGCCCCCTCTACCGAAACAATGCCGGCTGACCGGTGGCCTGAACTACATCACGCCACAATGAACTTTCAGGATCAACCCGATTTCGTTTCTGCACTGCCAGTGCCATAGGTATATGCACAAAAGTGTTATTAATCAGACTTACCAACATCTTAGTCTTTCCTGCCATCGCCGCATGAACGGCATTGGTACCCAGACGATTACAATAAATCGAATCACTGGGGTTAGCAGGTGTACTCCGAATAATATAGCTGGGATCGATATATTTAAGGTTAATCTCTATTCCCTCTTTTTTAAAGAAAGCAGATATTCTTTCCCGCAAAAAAAGTCCAATATCACCCAGCTTTTTATTGCCCGAAGCATCCACTCCAAGCGTAGATTCAGAAAAAAGTTCCTGACCTGCCCCCTCAGCGACCACTATGAGCGCATGGTTTCGCCGGGCAAGCCGTTTCTTCAATTCAAGAAGCAATCCAGATTCACCTTCAAGCGAAAACGGAATCTCAGGAATAAGAACATAATTAACATCATTGGTCCCCAGAGCAGTATGAACTGCAATAAAACCAGACTCCCTACCCATCACCTTTACTATTCCAATACCATTGATTGCATCGTGTGCCTCCACATGCGCCCCACTTACCGCTTCCACAGCCTTAGAAACAGCAGTTTCAAATCCAAAAGATTTCTGAATAAAACTAAGATCGTTATCTATTGTCTTGGGTATTCCTACAACAACAGTCTTTAAACCCCGTTTTGTAATCTCCTCAGCAATGTTTAGTGCCCCCTTCTGTGTTCCATCTCCACCAATAGTAAAAAGCATCGATAGATTCATCATCTCAATAGAATCTACTATCTCTGAGATCCTGTCTCCACCACCTCTGGAAGATCCCAAAATTGAGCCACCAATCCGGTGAATATTCGTTACCACATCAGGATTAAGTTCCATTGCAGGATATTTGTATTCAGGAATCAATCCCCGAAATCCAAAACGGATTCCTGAAATTTTTCGCACTCCATAATGATACCACAGAGTCATGACCACAGCCCTGATTACATCATTTAGTCCCGGACACAGCCCTCCGCAGGTTACGATCGCTGCATGCACTTTTGAGGGATCAAAATAGATTTGCTCACGAGGACCTGCCTTTTCGATCAGATTTTCTTTCTGATAAGTAACAGTCTCTCCAGGCTTCATTTTTACATCGTAAATAATGTAATCATCTTCACTAACGTAATTAGCCATAAGATCACCGCTCCTTTTGGATAAAACTATCGGTGATTCGATCCGCGGAATACCAATACTGGGAATCGTGAAGTCATAAAATCCCATTGTTATCTCCTATTAATGATTTTTCACTGATAAATTGATATTTTTAATATAATTGATGTGCACGAAAAAATTTTCCTGCTCCGCATCTGTTCTTATCTGCCCATTTTTTTCTAAATCTTGTAAAAAGTCTGCCTTTCTTAGTATTTTTAAGAGATGAAAAAGAAACAATTACTATTGTTATTGCCCTTTCTGGCTCTGCATATCTTCTCCTGTGCCAGTCTCACTTCCCCAAATGGAGGTCCCGATGACAAAGCCGGACCAGATGTGCTTGTTTCGTTCCCAGCATCAAAATCTACCAATATCAACACAAATACCAAAATTAGTTTTACCTTCTCTGAATGGATCTCTAATAAAAAATCCAATTGCATTTCCATTTTCCCGTCCCTTGCATATTCAATTAAAATACACAGTAATAAACTTGAAATTAGTCCACTAGAGAAACTCCGGGATTCAACCACATATCACGTTCTTATAACTTCAACACTCCTGGATCTACATGGTAACCCGATTACACCCTACAACCTAATATTCTCGACCGGTTCAGATCTTGATAGTGGTACAATTCGCGGATGTATCATTAATCCAATAAAAAAGACTGCCCAATATAGAATCGCACTCTTTACCCCGAAAGATCTGGCCGATTCAGGTGTATGTGGTACCCCATCCTATCTTCTGCAGACCGACACCACCGGGAAATTCAATTTTGCAAATCTGAAAGTCGGCTCTTACCAGGCAATCGCGTATATCGATGCCAATAACGATGCATATCTTCAAGCAACCGAATCGGTGTTTACCCCTGAAGATTCTCTCATATCTATAAATCAGAACACCCCAATCATTACATTCTATCCTTCGGTATTCGATACATCTTTCCCCCGGATAACCAACCTTAAAGCCATTAACAACAAGATACTCAGTGCTACCTGGAGCAAAGAGTACGATTCTCTCGTTTTTAATTTGCCAAGCATAACAATTGAACGCAAAAATTATTTAGAAACACTGCAAAATGTAAAATATGTTCCTCTAAATAACTCTCTGTCATTCATGTTGCACACCGATAATCCCATGGATATTGCACCTTATAGGGTGATCTGCTCAATAATAAGATCATTTGACAATCAGGTCTTCAGTGACACAATACTCTTTAATGGAATTAATACCATTGATACCACATTTCCCACGCTGATAAAAAAACCGGATACCAATTCTGTCATAAATCTCACTCCTGAAATAAAGCTTGTCTGGTCAAAACCGGTTACTGCTACAGCCCATCTTTTTCTAAAAGATCAATCAGGTGATTCTATACCAGCACTTCTTTCCAAAGGCTATTCAGACACTACTGTCATCAATCCGGTATCGCGACTGCATCCGTCCACTATCTACAGCATCATCTTCCCTAAAAAGCACTTCCGGGATCTTTACGGAAATGCTATCTTTTCAAAAGACTCCAGTGACACAACAGATACTGTAATGGTAAAAACCATCCATGTTGACAGCATAGCTTCAAGTATTCAGGGAACAGCACCTTGTCTTAGCCGCTCTGAAACCAGAGTATGGTTCTATGCACCTTTCATTTCACAAGATATCAGATATCTTACAAAGGACAGTGCAGGTACATTCCGTTTCGATTCTATAGCTGCAGGTAAAGGCTATGTGGGATACTTTATGGATAAGAACAAGAACAGAACCCCTGATAAAGGAAGAATCTATCCGTGGCATTCACCGGAACCATTTCTGTCAGCTACAGACACCGTTGAGGCCAGAGCTCGCTGGGATGTGGAAGGAATTTCGGTATCAATCTGTGATCCATGTGGGTTTTCTAAGGCTGACAGTGCAACCGTAGATACTGTTGGCTCCAAAGACAAGTGATAAGTAGTTATGGTTTTTCCTAAAGTTCTATTTTCTGCTGATTAGCTTATCGGCAGTCATTGCTCAAGCTATTATTTCGCTGCTATTGTAGCCTCCAACTCCGCCACCTGAGCATCCCAACAGTGTTCTCAAATCAAGAAATAGTTTCCAGAACAGAAAAGATATCAGGGAAGTAAAAACAATTTTGTTTACACTGTTTTTTTTTACAAAATTCTCTTCTCATCATTGAAATCACACATAATCAGGAATAATACCACTGGAAGAACAGGGATAAAATACTTTTCCCATACCAGATATGAAAAAGGCATCACCAGTAGAAAAAATAAGAGTGCGACTGCAAAAAGAAATCTTAATCCTATTCTTTTTTGTTTAATATCGGCAAAAACCGAGGATATAAAAGTAAACAGAACCGGTAAAGACATCAGGTAGGTAAAATAAAAAACAATATGTATCATTCCATCAGAAAGGAACATTTTCAAAAATTTATGAAAATATCCGACAGTTAATACATCTACTTCAATTGCTGGTATCGAAGACTTGACCGGAAAAGCCAAATAGCTCACTGATACTAACAGACTGATCAGAACGATTTTCTTATTTGAATAAAACTTCTTCCAGTAAAACAATATAAACGGAAAAGAATATATAAAGATCTGACTTATGTATAGAGTAAGAAAAGAGGGATGAAATGTAAAAGCATGGGAAATATATTTATCTCTTACAGTATTAACAGGACTGCTCCCACCCCAGAAAAGCATCAACAACCCCAGTGGAACACATGACAATAAAACAGCACTCATATACTTCAGGTATTCCTTTTGGCCGCTATTGAAAAAATTAAAGAAAAAATAAAGGAAAAATGCCGGTATAAGAAAAATGAGGTATTGACGGGTCAACAGTGCGGATGCCAGCGCCATTCCTAGTAAAACCGGCTTCCCTCTCTGTACACTCAGAAACGAAAGGCCCAGAAAAAGAATCGCCATCATATCTGTAAAAACAAATATACTTGCCCCTGCAAAATAAGGATTCAATGCGATAAATGGCACAGCCATCAAAGCTGTTATGCTGCTGTAATATCTTCTAAATAGT